>JAITHY010000051.1 GCA_031279715.1 Verrucomicrobiales bacterium
GCGATTCGTTCAATTTATTTTGCAACTCGCCCAATTCGGACGCCTGACCGCCGCTGACCGCGCGCCAGTCGGCGAATTCTTTTTCCATCGTTTCGTCCAACGCCAGCTCGTTCAAACTAAACTCATTGCGCCGCTTTTTATTGCGGCTCAAGTGATTAATCGTGTGGTTCAGCGCGATGCGGTACAGCCAGGTGTAGAACGACGAGTTCCGTTTGTACGAGGACAAACTGCGAAAGGCCTTGTCAAAGGTTTCCATGAGCAAGTCGTTGGTGTCGTCATGGTTGGCGGTCATGTTGTAAATGACGCTGTAAAGCCGTTCCTGATAACGGAGCACGAGCCAGTCATACGCCGGCACATCGCCCGCCAACACACGCTCAACCAGCGTTTCATCCGGCACTTGCGGTTCACCGGGTCTGAATTTTTCCTCTGCCACCGTTCAAAACCATAATGGATAAACCGCCAGGCGCAAAGCGGTATTTCCAAAAAACACGGACCCCCGCGCAACAATTCGACTGTCAGCGCGGAATTGGCAAAGGGCACCGTCAGCGGCGCGCGTGACAAATCCAAACCGGACAAAACCTTGAAATTTTTACTTGCCTTGGCCTTCAATTCAGGGAACTCTTTTCACCCTATGGAAACCCAACCCTCATATCTGGCCAACGCCCAACCCAATCCCAGCTCCAACCGCGCCCCGTGGTACAAAAACACCGCGCCAACTTACGCGGGCATCATTCTGTGGTTCGTGTTCTGGCAGGACATTGTGAACACCGGCGGCGCGGGCGGCGGCTTGGCGCGCGGGATCTGGCTGCCCATCACGGCGGTGGCAACGGCGGCGGTGCTGTGCCACTTTTTGTTTTACCTCGTGCCGGGATTGTTCGGCTTGAAAACGGGCCTGCCGCTGTATGTCATCGGCAGCGGCGTGTTCGGCGCGCGCGGCGGAATTTTGATGCCGGGGCTGTTGATGGGGTTGCTGCAATTCGGCTGGGTGGCGGTGAACGTGTATTTCTCGTCGCTGTTGCTGCACCAGACGCTGACGATGGTGCCGCTGTGGGCGATTATGGCGGCCTGGGGCGCGCTGGCGACGTTCATGGGATTGAAGGGCATTCATTACGTGGCAAAAGTGTCCACCTACTTGCCGCTGATTCCGCTGGTGATTTTAATCGTGCTGCTGGTGAAAACCATCGGCGGCGTGAGTGATTTCAAGCCGGAATTGTTCACCATCAGCGGCGCCTCGCTGAGTTCCTTCGGCATCTTCGCGGCAATTGTGGCGTATGTGGTCGGCTTCTTCGCCACGGCGGGCGCCGCTGGCGTTGACTTCGGCACGAACTCGCGCAACGCCGCTGACGTTCAGAAAGGCGGACTGGTCGGCGTGACGCTGGCGATGATCTTCACCGGCGTCGCCGCCATTCTCATCATCGCGGGCGTGTATGGCAACCCGCTGACGCTCGCCAAACTCGGCGGCACGCTGCAAGTCACCGACAGCGGCGTGTTGTCCGCCATCCTCGGCGGCGGCGCGGCGAAGGTCGTGATGTTCCTGCTGGCGCTGGCGGCATTTCCGGCGGCGTGTTTTTCATCGCTGATAGCGGCCAATTCATTCAAGACGATGCTGCCAAAGGTAAACGCCAATCTCTCCGTCGCCATCGGCGGCGCGGTGGCCATTGCCCTCGCCATCAGCGGCGTGGCGGGCAAGGCGGCGGCCATTTTCGGTTTTATCGGCGCGAGTTTCGGCCCGATTTGCGGCGCGCTGGTGATGGATTATTTCCTGAGCGGCAGGACTTGGAGCGGCGCGCGGGCGGGCTTTAATCCCGCGGGCTGGGCGGCATGGGCGCTGGGCTTCACCGTTGGTGTGCTGCCGAATTTCGGGGTGAATGTTCCCATCGCGCCGGTCAGCGCGTTCGTCGTCGGCGCGGTGGTGTACGGCATTTGCGCCAAGCTGGGCATGCAAAGCAAAGTGGTGAAATAACACCCTGCGCAAGGCATTGCCGCAAAGCAAACAGCCGCTGACGGTGAGGTTCACTGTCAGCGGCTGTTTGTTGCCGCGTCCTTACAATTTTTCAATCGTCAAGTTGCGGAACTCAATCGGGTTGCCGTGATATTGCAAACCAATGCGCCCTTTGCGCGCCATGTCTTTGTAAGCTTTGTTGAACTTGTTCTTGCTGCCGTCGGGATTCTTGTGCGGCTCGGTCCATTCGTCCAGGTTGATTTTGGTTGTTTCCTGACCGTCAAGCATGACACGAATTTCCGATCCCTTGGCGATGATGGTGTAGTGGTACCACTGCCCCGGCTTGATTTCCTTTTTGTTCTGCGGGGCGAGGACATCAAAGATGGAGCCGCAAACCTCGCGGGACGGCGTGCCGTCTTTCGAATCGCCTTGCAAAATTTGCACCTCGATGGTGTTGTGCAGCCAGTCCTTGGTGTCGCTGCAACGCAGGAAGACCCCGCTGTTGGTCTTCTCCTCGCAACGAAAATCAAGATTGAGAATAAAGTCACCATAACTTTCCTGCGTCCACAATTCGCCACCGCCTTTGGCGCTGAGGATGCCTTTTTCAAAAACCCATGAGCCTGGCGCAAAGTCAGCGTTGGACAAATCAGGCTTGAACAAATCCTCCGTCACAAACTCCCATTTCTGCGAGTCCTTGCCGCGACCATTCGCCCAGACATCGGAAACTTTGTCCGTATTGCCGGGCGGGATGACGATGCTCTTGGCGAGTTGTTCGGGGTGGGCGTCCGCTTGCCTGAGAAAAGCCACGCACGCGGCGACTTCCTCGGTCAGCTTCGGCGACATGTGCTCGTACTCAATCAGCGGGATGCCTTTGAAGCCCTGCCGCCGCAACTCAGCCAACACCGCCGCCATGTTGCCCACGCCGCTGCCAAACGGCACATCGCGCCCCGATTTGGTGAATTGGTTGATGTCCGCCAAATGCAGCGTGATAATGCGACCTTTGAGCAACGCCAGCGCCTTCGCCGGCTCGAAGCCCGAACGCCCATAATGCCCGGTGTCAGCGCACACGCCGACGCTGAGGCTCAGCGGCTCCAGTGCCGCCCTGGTTTTCTCGGGATCGGCATAAGTGGACGGCGTCGCGTGGTTGTGCAAGGCCAGCGGAATGCCGTATTCCACCGCCAGCTTGTCCAGCATCGGCAGCTTGTCCACCGGCGGCTCGGTGGTAATCCATTGCAATTTCATGTCCTTGGCAAAATCAAAAATCTTCCGCCAATCCTGCTCGCCCCCCGCATTCACCACGCCGTAACTGACCAGCGTAACGCCAGCGGACCGCAATTTCTCCCGGATTTTTTCCCGCGCATCGGGACTCAGGTCATGCCCGAATTTCCCTTCCAAATCACCGCCCAGCTTTTGCCCCGGATAAGCCTCCAAATACCCGATGCCCAGTTCTCTCGCCTTGTCAACGGTCTCGAAAAAGGTGAGGTTGCGAAAGGTGTAGGCTTGCATTCCGATTTGCGGTTCGGCGCCAAAGCAATTAACCGTCACGATCAGCGCACCGCACAACATGATGTTTTTCAGGATGGATTTCATAAGTTAAAAGATCCGGTGGGAAGGGTGAATAAACGAATTCAGTTCGGGCATGCCTTTGACCTCCAATTTTTCGGCATCCCACTCAATCGGCTGCCCCGCGATAATGGCGAGGTTGCCCAACAGGACAAATTCCGTCAAATCCGCGGAGTGCTCCACAATGTTCGACCCCGGCGCGGGACCGTTTCCCTTGATGGCGTTAATCCATTCCTTGTGCGGTCCGCCATGGACACGCGGGATGGTTTTCTCCGGGCGTTTGAATTCCTTCATCGCCGTCTCGGGAATCAGGCGAGGCGAATCGGAATAATCCCCTGTCACCAAAATCACGCCCCGATCCCCGCGATAAATCGTACCGCCGCCCGGCAACTCTTTCTCCGCCTCCAACTCCGGCGGGCGCGGCGGTTTCTTGCCCCCGTCGTACCACGTCATCTTCAGCGGCGGACATCCGCCGCGCGCGGGGTACTCGAAATTGATAATCGACCACTTCGGCGCCGCCACCTTGTTCCCGCCCTCGGACTCCGCCGAGATTTTCACCGAACCGCGCAAATCCATCACCCAGAACGGCGCGTCCAGCAAGTGACAGCCCATGTCACCCAACGCACCGCTGCCATAGTTCCAATAACCACGCCAGTTGAACGGCAGCACGTTGCGCCGGTAATCATCCCACGGCGCCGTGCCCAGCCACAAGTTCCAGTCCAGCGTCAGCGGCGGCTTTTCAATCGCCGGCAAATCAATCCCCTGCGGCCACGACGGGCGGTTTGTCCACGCATGCACCTCCGTCACCGTGCCAATCGCTCCCGCGTCAATCCATTCCTTTACCAAGCGCGTGCCCTCGTTGGTGTGCCCCTGGTTGCCCATCTGCGTCACCACGCCCGCCTTGCGCGCCGCCTCTTTCAACAACCGAGCCTCGCCAATGGTGCGCGTCAGCGGTTTCTCCACGTAAATCGGCTTGCCCGCCTCCAGCGCGCGCATCGCGGCGGGAAAATGCGTGTGATCGGGCGTGGACACCACCACCGCGTCGATTTGGTCCGCCATCTCGTCGAACATCTGCCGGTAATCGCGATAACGCACCGCGTTCGGAAACTGATGAAACGCGCCTCCGCCACGGATAAAATCCACGTCGCACAGCGCGACAATCTCCTCTCCCGCCACATTGCGCACATTGTTAAGCCCCTGCCCGCCGACGCCGATGCAGGCCATGCGTAATTTATTCCCTTTCGGGGCCACCCCCTGCGCCCGCACCCAGGCGGGCATCCCGCAAGCCAGCAAAGCCCCGGCAGTGGTGGTTAAGAAACCGCGACGGCTGAGGCGCGCGGCTGAGTTGCCTTTCATCATAATTGCATTCCTTTCTCGTAAATTTAAATGATTATGATTAGCAGCAAATGCAGTGGATGCAATGTTTTTAGGCGAAAAATCCAAAATTATTTTTGACCGTCAGCGTCCCTTGCCAAAGAACAAGCGACACGCTAGCCTTGCACCCTCCATGGTGGCGTTCATCCTCAGACGGGCCTTGCAAATGCTGGCAATTTTGGCGGTCATCGTCAGCGGCACGTTTTTAATGGTTCGCCTCGCGCCGGGCAGCCCGTTCGCGCAAGAACGCAAACTCGACCCCGCCACCGAACAACGCTGGAACGAACGCTATCACCTCGACGGCTCGCTGACGGCGCAACTTGGTTATTATTGGAAAAATTTACTGCGCGGCGACCTCGGTGAATCTCTCAAATACAAGAACCGCGGCGTGGCGGAAATCATCGCTGACGCGCTGCCAAAATCCGCCGCCATCGGCGTCATCGCCCTCGCCCTGGCGCTGACAGTGGGCATCGTCACCGGCAGCCTCGCCGCCGCGCGGCACAACAGCGCCGTGGACCGCTCGCTGATGCTGGCGGCGCTGGCGGGAATTTGTTTGCCAACCTTTCTCATCGCGCCGCTGACAATGCTGGTGTTCGCCATCTGGCTCGGCTGGCTGCCGGTGGCGGGCTGGGGCGGACTGGCGCAATTGGCGCTGCCCGCCGGATGTCTCGCCGCGCCGTACGCCGCGTACTGCAGCCGCCTGATGCGCACGAGCATGCTGGACGTGTTGCACCAGGATTTCATCCGCACCGCGCGCGCAAAAGGATTGGCGGAGCGGACGGTGATTTACCGTCATGCGCTGAAAATCGGCATCCTGCCGCTCGTCAGTTACGCCGGGCCGCTGGCGGCCAACATCCTGACCGGCAGCATGGTGATCGAGGTCATTTTCAACATCCCCGGCATCGGACCCTTTTTTGTCAACAGCGTGTTGAACCGCGATGTATTCCTGGTCGGCGGCACGGCCATGGTGTATTTCGCCATCCTCGTCACGCTCAACACAGTGGTGGACATTTTGTACACCTTCCTCGACAAACGCATCAAACTTTGGTAGCCGCCATGTTGTCCGCCCGCCACATCATCATCGTCAGCGTCGCGCTTCTCGCACTGGTGCTGCTAGCCGCGTGGATCGGGCCGCTGGCCAGCCCTTACGCTTACGATGACACCGGCTTCGCCCCGCTGCAATCCCCCGACTCGCAACATTGGCTCGGCACCGACGCCAACGGTCGCGACGTGCTCACGCGCGTGTTTCACGGCGCGCGCATCTCGCTGCTGGCGGGCATGGTCGGCGCGCTGGTGAGCCTCAGCGTCGGCGTCTGCTACGGCACCGTCAGCGGCTATCTCGGCGGCAATGTGGACGCAGTGATGATGCGCTTCGTGGATGTGCTCTACTCGCTGCCGCGGCTCATCATCGTGATTCTGCTGATTTCCGTGCTGGACGAATCCTGCAAAAATTTCCTCGACCACCTCGGCCTGAAATTTTTCCAGGAATACTCCCGCCTGCTGCTGCTGTTCGCCGGCCTGGGCCTGGTCGAGTGGCTGACAATGGCCCGCATCGTCCGCGGGCAAGTGCTGACGCTGAAAGAGCGCCCGTTCATCCAAGCCGCGCAAGTCCTCGGCCAAACACGCCCCCGCA
Organism: Verrucomicrobiales bacterium; assembly: GCA_031279715.1. Lineage (GTDB taxonomy): Bacteria > Verrucomicrobiota > Verrucomicrobiia > Methylacidiphilales > JAAUTS01 > JAIRPN01. The sequence goes on from JAITHY010000051.1 coordinate 6,513, forward strand.
TCATGTTCCGCCATCTGCTGCCCAACCTCAGCGGCATCATCCTCGTCTACCTGACGCTGACCATCCCCGCCGTCATCCTGGAAGAATCCTTCCTGAGCTTCCTCGGCCTCGGCGTGCAAGCCCCGCAGGCAAGCTGGGGCACCTTGCTCAGCGAGGGCGCGGGCTTCATCAACCCCATCTCCATCGCGTGGTGGCTGTTGGCGGGCGCCGGCGCATGCATGGCGCTGACGCTGCTCGCGCTCAACTTCCTGGGCGACGCCCTGCGTGACCGCTTCGACCCCACTCGCCCAAAAATAACCGGAGGATAATTTTCTTTGCCAATCGCCCCCGCTAATGGTTTACTTTTCACCCCATGATGTCACCCGATTTACAATCAGCGTTGATTTGCGAGGATGTCCGGCTTGAAGCATCGGGCGCGAACACGCTCGTGGGCGTCATCAACGTCATCGCCGCGCCGCAATATCCCATGCGCCTGATCAAGCTCTGCGTATATTCACGCTGGACAAACGGCCAGGGATCATTCAAACAAACCACGCGCATCCTGAACGACGATGAGCGGGAAATCGGGCGCGTGGAGACCCCGTTCATGCTGCGCGGCCAGGATTTGCACGCCACCAATGTCTCGTTTTTCGGCGGCTTGGAATTTCAAAAACCCGGCGATTATCCGGTGGAAATCTTGTTGGACGATGACTTGGAACTCCGTTTTACCGTCCGCGCCATCCAAGTTCAACCACCCAAACCGCAATGAACTCCCTCTCCATCCGCGTCCCCGCGACCAGCGCCAACATCGGCCCCGGTTTTGATTGCCTCGGCATCGCGCTGCAACTGTACAACGTCGTCACCATCAGCGACGCGGACTCACCCTGGGCGGACCAGTTCATCGCCGCCGCCGCGCAAAGCTTCTTCCACAAAGCCGGACTCGCGCCACGCAATTTCGCCCTCTCCATCAGCGGCGACGTGCCGCGCTCCCGCGGGCTGGGAAGCAGCGTCACCGTCCGGCTCGGACTCATCGCCGCGCTGAATGCCTGGCACGAAAAACCGCTGACCATGACCGAGGTGCTGGACCTGGTCGTGCAACTCGAAGGCCATCCCGACAACGCCGTGCCCGCGTGCTACGGCGGCTTCACCGTCAGCGGCAAACACGCCCACCACACCGTCAGCGTCGAACCGATCGTCAAATTCGTCGCCATTATTCCCGATTGCGAAGTGGAGACCAAAAAGGCGCGCAAAGTATTGCCCGCGCAAATCCCGCTGACGCTGGCGGTCGAGAACATCCAAAACAGCGGCCTCATCGTCAGCGCGTTTTTGTCAAAAAATTACAGCCTGCTCAAAGGCCTCTTCGTCGACCACCTGCACCAGCCGCACCGCGCGCCGCTCATCCCCGGCTGCGAAGCCGTCCTCCGCGCGGCAGAGGAGGCGGGCGCGCTGGGCGCCTTCATCAGCGGCAGCGGCTCGACGCTGATGGCGATAACCCTTGACCGCGCCGAGTTCGTCGCCGAAAGCATGAAGCACGCCCTGCACGATGCCGGCGCCAACACGGCCAGCAGCCTCATCCTCTCCGCTGACAATGAGGGCGTGAAAGTGATCTAGCCCGCCGCCCGCTCCAACCGGTCATTGATGGCGCGCCCCAAACCGCGCATCGGCACCGGCTCGCTCAGAATTTTTTTCACGCCGAGCGCGTCCAACTCCCGCAAATACCGGAACAACCGCGCCGCTGCCAATGACATATCACCCTCCGGCGCCAGCACCCGCGCCCGCTGGCGCTCAGCGCCGGAAAAATTCCGCCACGCCAACAGCGCCGTGTCCGGCGGCAACTCCTCGCCTTCCGGCCAGGCCGCTGACAGTCGCACCAACAGGGTGCGCGGCGCGTAATGACTTTTCAACATCCCCGGCGCCGTGACCGCGCCGCTGACACTCACCCCAATCTTCCCGACTTTTTTTTCCAACTCCTCCAAGGCCACCCCACCCGCCCGCAGCAAAAAAATCCCGCCGCCGCTCACATCCAAAATCGTTGACTCCACGCCCACACGGCACGCGCCACCGTCCAGCGTCAGCGGCACCACGCCGCCCAATTCGTCAGCCACAGCGCCCGCCGTGGTCGGGCTGATGCGCCCGAATTTGTTCGCGCTCGGCGCCGCCAGCGGCCCGCCGAACTCCCGCAACAACGCCTGCGCCACCGGATGCGCCGGGCAGCGCACCGCCACCGTCGGCAAGCCCGCCGTCGCCAAGTCCGGCACCACCGCCCCGCGCCTGGGCAACAACAACGTCAGCGGCCCCGGCCAGAAACTCATCATCAGCGCCCGCGCAGCCGGCAAAATTTTCTCCGCGATTTTTTCCAACCCAAACCCTTCCGCAACGTGCACGATCAGCGGGACAAAAAACGGCCGGTTCTTAATCTCAAAAATCCGCGCCAGAGACTCCGGATTCAACGCGTCCCCCGCCAGTCCGTACACCGTCTCCGTCGGCATCCCGACACACTGGCCGTCACGCAACAAGGCCGCGGCGCGGGAAATGTTTTCAGGACTCGCCTCAACAATCATGCCCCAGAATTTAACGCAAAGAGACCGCGGGGCAAAGACGCAAAACAAAAACTTTGCGGACTTTTCTTCTTTGCGCCCTTGCGTTAAAATCCACCATGCTCCAACCACCCGACCCCGCTGTCATTCACGAAGCCGTCACCCGCGCCATCGGCGAAGACCTCGGCCCGCTGGACCTCACCACCGCCGCGCTGGTGCCCGCCGGCGTCACCGTCAGCGCCCGCATTTTCGTCAGGGAACGCGGCGTGCTCGCCGGCCTGCCGCTGACAGCCGAAACTTTTTCACAAATCAACCCGTCGCTGACCGTCACTCCCGCCGCCGCTGACGGTGACTCCATCACCGCCGGCCAAACCGTGCTGACGCTCAGCGGCAGCGCCGCCGCCATCCTCGGCGGCGAGCGCGTCGCGCTGACTATTGTGCAATACCTATCCGGCATCGCCACGCGC
>JAITHY010000080.1 GCA_031279715.1 Verrucomicrobiales bacterium
CCTCTTTCGCGGCGTCGCGGCCTTGCGCCATTTGGACGCCCTCGAACGACAGCCAGGCGCCGCGCTTTTCGATGATGTTTTGTTCGACGGCCAAGTCCAGCAGCGAGCCGGTTTTGGAAATGCCCTCGTTGTACATGATGTCAAACTCCGCCTCGGTGAAGGGCGGCGCGACTTTGTTCTTCACCAGTTTGACGCGCGTGCGGTTGCCGGTGACGGTGCCGTCGGCCTGCTTGATGGCGCCGATGCGGCGGATATCCACGCGAACGCTGGCGTAGAATTTCAGAGCCTTGCCGCCGGGTGTGGTTTCGGGGTTGCCGAACATCACGCCGATTTTTTCGCGGATTTGGTTGGTGAAAATGCAGATGGTTTTCGACTTGCTGATGATGGCGGTCAGTTTCCGCATCGCCTGGCTCATCAAGCGCGCTTGCGAGCCAACCACCGCGTCGCCCATTTGGCCCTCAAGTTCGTGCTTTGTCACCAGCGCGGCGACGGAGTCCACCACCAGCACGTCAATCGCGTTGGAGCGAATCAGCGTCTCGGCGATGGTCAGCGCCTCCTCGCCGGAGTCGGGCTGCGAAACGAGCAGTTCGTTCATGTTCACGCCGAGTTTCTTCGCGTAGTTCGGGTCGAGCGCGTGCTCAACATCAATGAACGCCGCCGTGCCGCCGCGTTTTTGCGCCTCGGCGACCACAGTGAGCGTCAGCGTGGTTTTTCCGGATGATTCGGGGCCAAAAATCTCAATGATGCGCCCGCGCGGGAAACCGCCCACACCCAGCGCGCGGTCAATGACAATGCTGCCGGTGGGGATGACCTCAATTTTTAATTTCGCGGCCTCGTCACCGAGGCGGAGGATGGAATTGTCTCCGTATTGCTTGACGATGGACTGGATGGCCAGGTCCAGATTTTTGCGGTCTTTGTTATCACCGGCGGCGGGTTTGTTTTCGATTTTTGGCGGCATAGATAATCCTTGGTTAAATTCAGGTTGAAAATTCTCCACGCTGACGGTGAGATGTCCAGCGCGAATTTGTAAAACTTTGCGCGACTTTGTCCGATTCAAATTTAACGCGGGCGGGACCTCGTCAGCGGGCTTTCACCAATTTCAAGCGCAGCAGGTTCAGGGCGAGTTGCGCGGCGGCGAGTTTGAAATCGGCGCGGTCGGAGACGAGGAGCTGATGATGTGTTTCGACGCGCGGCGCACCGTCAGCGGCGCGCCATGCGAGGCCGATGTGCAGCGTGCCGACGGGCTTTTCCGCGGTGCCGCCGCCGGGGCCGGCGATGCCGGTGAGCGCGACCGCCAAATCACAGCCGCTGACGGTGAGCGCGCCGAGCGCCATTTCACGCGCGCATTCGGCGCTGACGGCGCCGTGTTTTTCCAAAGTTTCGCCGCTGACGTTCAGTTCGTCCCGCTTGGCGCGGTTGCTGTAGGTGATCCAGCCGCGTTGAAGCACAGCAGACGCGCCCGGCACGTTGGTCAGCCGGTGGGCGACCAGTCCGCCGGTGCAGGATTCGGCGGTGGCGATGGTTTTGTTTTGCGCGATGGCGCTGTTGATGACAGTTTGTTCCAGCGTGGAGTCACCGTCAGCGTAGATGGCGTCGCCGAGGATTTGCTGAGTGACAGCGGCGGCGCGGGCAACTTGCTGAGCGTCAGCGGCGATGAAACGGATGTCCACCTCGCCCGGACGCGCGCAATAACCGATGTCCATGTTGCCAATAATCTTGCGAACCTCCGGCCCAACGCGCTCTTGCACGGATGACTCGCCGATGCCGTACACACGCAGGATTTTAACCGTCAGCGGCCGGGCGCCAGCGGTGATTTTTTTCAACAGCGGCAGCGCGTAATTTTCAAACATCGGGCATAATTCACGCGGCGGTCCGGGCAGACAAAACACCCGCTGACCGTCACGCTCCAGCACGAAGCCGGGCGCGGTGCCGTGGTCGTTCGGCAGCACCGCCGCGCCGCGCGGGACAAGGGCTTGCGCGCGCATGGTTTCATTCAACGTCAAATTTCGCACCGCCAGCCACGCGCAAATTTTCTCCCAAATTTCCCCGTTGAACTCCAGCGGCGCGCCGAAAATCTCCGCCACCAACTCGCGCGTCACATCATCCGAGGTCGGCCCCAGCCCGCCCGTGACCAGCAGCGTGTCCGCGCGTGAAAGCGCCTCGCGCACGGCGCTGCCGATGACGGCGCCGTCCGGCACAATCTGCGCCCGCGCGACGCTGACCCCCAGCGGTAGCAGTTGTTGGGAAAAGTAACCGAGGTGCGTGTTGAGCACCTGCCCCAGCAACAACTCGCCGCCCGTGTTGATTACCTCAAGTTTCATCCCACAAGTGTACCGTAACCGCCGCTGGCGATGACATCAAAAAAATCTGCGTTAATCTGTGTAATCTGCGGATAAAATATTTCAATCCCGCAACTTCACCGACACCAGCCGCAGCGTCACGCTGCCCTCGCCGGGCGGGAGGGCGAGGGTGAACACGCTGCGCTCGACTTTCAATTTCTGAACGTCAGCGGTGATCGTTTGCGGCTGGCCGGGTTTGAGTTTGCGGGTGCGATAGTCCCAGCCGCCGCCGTTGCTGACAGTCACCATGAAATCGCACTTCGGATTGACATTGCCCGTCCATCCATAATTGCCCTCCTCCCAGTCAAGGTCGGCGTACTCGTCCGATTTTTGCGCGCGCTTGAAATCGGGCGAGGCTTGCAACTCGACTTTGATGTTGATGGCGGACTGGCCCTTTTTGTTGAGCCGAATTTCCTGCCGCAAATAAGTCCAGTGGCGGGCGTTGAGGTTGACGACCAAACCCTTGTCAGGCGCGGCGGCGGGTTCGACGTTGCTGTTGCCCTCGATTTTCCAACCCGAGCGCCCGCTGGGGAGGTCGCCGTTGTTGAGCAATTCGTACGCGAATGACACCTGCGTGACCAAGCCGCTGATGGTCAGCGCCAGCGCAAGCAGTTTGATGGTTGGTTTATTCATAGATTTTTCCTCCAGTGGTGAATGTTTTCCATTTTTCCGCAAAGGCCTCATCCGGCAACCACGTGGTCGCCTTGTTGTTTTTGGGATTGCCGCCTTTGGGAAAAACGTCATGGTCAGCGAGGTCGCCGAGCCATGCGGTGTCGCCGCCCGCCGCTGACGCTGAGCGGTAATTCATCACCCCGCGCAAAAACGCGCGACCCAGCGTCGCCGACTGCCCGACCTCATGCCCGCTGTTTGGCTCGAACGCGAAACACCACAACGCCCCGCGCCGCCGACCACTGTTATAACGCTTCGTGATTAGCTCCGTGCGCTCGCGGTCATTCTCGCCGCCGATGAACAAGCCGGGCACTTTCGGCGTCGCGCCGCGCGGATCGTCGGTGTTCAACGCCGACTTGACCAGCGCGAACCCCGCCACGCGCTCCGGTTTCCAATTCGCAAAATTGTAGGCGAACCCGCCGCCCGCCGAGTGCCCCCACAACAACAGCGGCGCGGTGTTCAACGCCGGTTTTTGCGTCTCCTCCGCAAAATGTTTCAACGTGTCGAGCAGCGCCCAGCCCGCCCAGTTTTCCACCCTGACATAATGCGGCGCGTTGCCGCTGACCGTCAGCTTGCAAGCCACAATCGCGGCCCGCTGCTTGTCGGCAAACCGCTGCCACTGACCATCACCCGCCATACCGCGTCCGTCGCCGTTGAAGCCCGGCAACAGCACCAGCACATAATCAAGGTCACCGTCAGCGGCGGGCAGCCGCAGCCGGAACTCCGCCGCGTAAGCGTTTGGTGCCGCGCCGTATTTTTCCGGCTTCTCGATTTTCCAGTCAAAAGTTGATTGCGCCCGCGCTGACAGTGACAGGCAGCAGGCGGCGAGCATCAGCGGCAACTTATTTTTCATGATAATTTAATTGTTTCTCCAAAAATTCCCGCGCATCACGCTCCAATTCCGCGGCCGGCGGCGGCGTCAGACCGGGATAATCTTTCCACTCAACGTGAACGTCAGCGGCTTGCAACAGCGTGGCGAAATGCACGGCGGTTTCGTGGCGGTTGAAAAATGCGCAGCAAAAATCATCGTCAAACTCCGCCGCACTGAGGTGAAACGCCACGTTTTTCAGCGCGGACATGGGGCGCAAATCCGGCTCGGCAAAGCGCGGCGTGCCGAAATTGCTGGGACGGCCAACCGCGACTGCCGCTACCAAGTCGGGACGCCAGCGCGCAAAACGCAAGGCGAAGCCGGTGTTGGAGCCGTAGGCGTAAAACAACAGCCGCTGTTGTTGCACGGCACATTGCTGGTTAATTTGCTCCAAGCCGTCCAGCAACGCCCGACCCGACCAAACCTGCGCGTCGCTGTAATAACTGTACGCGTCGGTTTTTTCCCAAGCCCAATATGAAGTTCTGAATTGCGGCATCACCAGCACCAGCCGGTGAGCGTCAGCGAACTTCGTCCACGGACTGTCGGGACGGAGATAAGAAATCACCTCCGCGTTGGAACCGGCGCCCAACACCAGCACGCGGCTGGGCCGCTGACGGTCAGCGTCGCACGGGGCGCGGTAAAAAATTCGCAACGCGGGATTGTCCATGTTCGGCGTGCTGACCGTCACCACTTTCACCCGCTCCGGCAAATTCGCCCGCTGCGGGTCAAACCGCAAATCCCTCAGCAACCCGGCCAACTGTCGCGCCAAATCACCGCCGCCCCCGTGCTCCGCGACGGCTTGGTCCCACTGGTCTTCATAGCGGCGGCTGATGACCTGAAAGCTTCCGTTGCCGCACAACTGCAACCCAAGTTGCGCCTGTTGCACGGCCTCCGGCAAACGCAGGTCCATCCGGTAAATTTGCGCGAGCCGGAACGCGGCGTTGGCTCTGACCAAAGTGTTGCCGTACCCGCGGTTCAGGTCAGTGACAGCGGAGTTTTGAATTTTTACAAATAATTCCTCCGCCTCGCGCCGGCTGCCGCCGCGCAACAGGGCCAGCGCCTGCTCAAACAGCCCGCCAAGCTCTTTGGAACTCAAGTCACCGTCAGCCAAGGCGAGCGTTGGCGAATGCAGCCGGCGGTAAAATCCGGCGAACTCAGGCTGCGTGAATACGCGGTAAATATCATCACCACGCAACACTTTCCACCAAGGTTGGGGATTGAATTGTCCCGGTCTGGCAATCGTGGCGGCCTCGGCTTGGTTGATTATTTGCAGAAAAAAATCACGGTCTAAAATTTCACGTTGAAAATTGAACAGTTGATTGTCGCTTTGCCGGCGGGCTTGCTCGCGGGTGAGCGTTTGCCACGGGACATATTGCGGACGCTGCCATCTCCAGCCGGAGCGTCCCGCGCGGCGGTTGGCCTCACTGACAGCGTCAGCGAGTTCTTTTTGCAAATGAACGTATTGCTCATCAGAAAAAATATCCAGCAACGCCCGCTCATTCAACGAGGTAATGAAGCGATAAATAATCTGCTCAAACCGGTCAAGCTGCGACGCGGAAGCCATTCGCCCAAGCCAGAATTTGAGGCCATCCGCAGCGTAATTGATTTGTCGCAAATACGCTGCCGCCTCCGCCTTGCCGTTGAACCGGTGTTGAATGGGCAGCCCCAGCGAATAGTTGATTTCATGCAACGCGGCGTCGGCGGTCAGCACAGTCAGCGTCAGTGAGCGGGGAAATTTTTCCAGCCATTCATCCCTGGCAATTTCCGTAAAATCACCGCGCCCGTTGAACAGCAGCGCCACTTGCGCCTCGCGGATTTTTTCCTCCGGCGTCAGCGGGCAAAATTGCATGTCATTGGTCACCCACGGCGTGAAGGTATCCAGCGCCGGCAGTTGCCGGTCTTTGCGCCACGACAGGCGGATGCAATGTGGCGACGGCTGCCAGTTTGTGCCGCTGCCCGTGTCCGTCCAAAATTCCAGCGTCGTGTCACCGTCAGCGATGCGGGCGAGGCGTTGCATGGACTCGGTGTATTTGGCCAGTTTGTCCAAATCGGCAAATTGCCCGCTACCGGTGTTTTTCAAGTCAGCAAGCAATTCATCACATTTGCGTACAAGCTCCTTGCGTGGCATGATGGATTGTGTGTTGAATAACAGCGAATAGCGAGCAATCAAACCCGGCGCGTCTCGGTCACCGTCAGTGACAAAGTTTTTTAGCAATTCCACAAAATCACATTTTTGACCGGAATAAATCCTGCCAATCGGATTGTCGCCAATGTGCGTGTAAATCTGGGTCAACTCCAGCCAGCGCCGCTGACGGTCATCCTTCGGCAATTTCGCAAGGCAATAATCACGCAGCGCATGGTTCAAAAAACCATCAACCCCGCCGCGTTTGTTGTCGTTCTTTTCAAAACTGTATGTCACCAGCAGCGGGCTGGCGGGAGCGGCGGGCGCCAGATTTATCAGCGCGATGTTGATGTCCGCGCCACGCGCATTGCGTAAATTATTTTCCAATTCAGCAACGGAAATTTTCACTGCCGCAGCCGGTGAAGCGGCTGTCCTCATTGGTCTGCCAGCCAGCAACAGCACCGGCAATTTTTGCAACTGCCCGCGCCACTCCTCCGGCCTGACGCTCAGCGGCAGCGTCACACTGGCAGTCGGCTCGCCGCTCAGCGTGTCGCGCCACAACCAGTGAATCACCGGTTGCCTGTCGCTGACGCTCAGCCTGCCGCTGATGGTTGCGCGGTTGAAAAAACTCGGTGACTGTTCCCAACGCTGACCGTCAGCGTCGGCAATGCCC
>JAITHY010000156.1 GCA_031279715.1 Verrucomicrobiales bacterium
GGGTGCCAGCGCGGCGCTGACGGTGATGTTGGTCACCGTCAGCGGGGCGGCGGATCGGCGGACGCTGACATTGAACGACGCCTACCAGCTTGCGTTGCGGCGCAGCGAAAATTTGCAAATCACCACGCAGGAAATCAAGGCGGCGGAAGCGCGTTATTGGCAGGCAGTCGGCGCGGTATTGCCGCAGGTGTCCGCCTATGCGCGGGAGTCGCTGGCCAATCGTTCCGCTGACCATCAGCGGCGTGATAATTTTCAAGCGGGACTCACCGGCTCATGGTTGGTGTTTGACGGCTTCCGGCAAACCAACCTCGCGGGTGCGGAGGCGGCGACCAAGCGCGGACTGTCAGCGGACTTGACGCGGCAACGGCAGTTGCTGTACCTGGATGTCGGCGATGTATTTTTGCAAATTGCGGGGTTGGAGAAAGACTTGGAAGTGCTGCGCGATTTGGTGGCGGCGTTGCAACAGCGGAAAAAAGAACTGGCCGGACGCATCATCATCGGGCGCTCGCGCAAAAGCGAACTATTATCCACGGAGACCGACCTCGCTGACAGTGAGGCGGAGATTGCGAGCGTCAGCGGCGTGCTGGGCGCGTCACGGGAACTGCTGGCATTTTTAATTGGCGTGCCGGGCGAGCAATTCACCTTGTCAATACCTCCCGGCGGATTGCCGAAGGCGGACAAATTATTCGACTATTTATGGAAAGCCGGCGCGCGGGCGGATTTGCAGGCGGCGGCGGAGTACGAAACGGCGGCGCGGCGCGTGGTGACGGCGAACCAAGGATCATTTTGGCCCGCCGTCAGCGTCGGCGCGGGTTGGGTGGCGAGGGAGTCACCGTCAGCGGATCAGGATTGGAATGTCACTGTCAGCGTGGAACTGCCGGTTTTCGACGGCGGGCAGCGCGCGGCGCGACTGGTGGAGAGCACGGCGAATTTGCGCGTGACGGAGTTGAATTTGACACGGGCGCGGCGGCTCGCTGACTATGAGGTGCGGTTGGCATACCATAATTTCATTTCCTCCGCGGACCGTTACCTCAAGCTCAGCGCGGCGTCAGCGTCAGCGGAGCAAAATTATCAGGCGCAGCAATATGATTACGAACTGGGCCGCTCAAGCAACCTGGACGTGTTGCTGGCGCTGACGAACTGGCACCAGTTGCGCCGCCGCCTGCTCGCGACGGAAATTCAAGCTCGCACGAGTCTCATCAATCTGGAGGTGGCCGCAGGGTCATTATCAGCGGTGGAGGGAGAGCCATGACATTGTCCGAACTTTCCATCAAGCGTCCGGTCATGGCGTGGATGTTGATGTCGGCGCTGATTGTGTTTGGCGCGATTGCGCTCGGACGCCTCGGCGTCAGCAACATGCCGGATATTGATTTTCCGGTTATTGACGTGCGCGTGACGTGGGACGGCGCGGCGCCGGAAGTGCTCGAAACCGAACTGGTCGAGCAAATTGAAAAGGAGGTCATCGGCATTCAGGGGTTGAAGGAAATCACGTCGAGCATCCGGCAGGGCGGGGCGAATGTGAAATTGGAGTTCGAGTTGAATCGCGACATTGACGGCGCCATTCAGGAGGTACAAACGGCGATGAGCCAGGTGCGGCTGCCGCTGAACGTGGATGCGCCGATGATTTTCAAAAACAATCCGGAGGACCAGCCGATTTTGTGGATTAGCTTCGGCACGCGGGGCAAGTTGATTGACCTCGTGCGCTACGCCGACCGGGTACTGCTCGACACGTTTCAAATCGTGCCGGGTGTCGGCGAAATTATCCTCGGCGGCAGCACCACGCGCAACCTGCGGATTTGGGTGGACAACGAAAAGTTGCAAAAGTACCAGTTGACCGTGCTCGACGTGGTGAAAGCGGTCGAGTTGCAGCACACCGAATTGGCGGCGGGTTATTTGGAAAATGACGCGCGCGAAATCAATGTGCGGACGATGGGCGAGGAATTTTCCATTGAGGACATCGGCGGCATTCTCATTACCCAACGCGGCGGCGCGCCGATTTATGATACCACCATCCGCATCCGCGACGTGGCGCAAGTCGAGGACAGCGTCGCCGATGTGCGCCGGCACTTCTTTGTCAATGGTGGCGGCGAGGGCGTTGGTCTCGGCATCAAGAAACAGCGTGGATCCAATGAGGTGAAGGTCGCCGTGGCGGTGAAGGCGAAGCTGGAGGAAATCCGCCCGCGCTTGCCGGCGGGCGTGACGGCGGAAATTACCGGCGACTACGCGCGCTTCACAGGGCAGAGCATTTATTACACGGAAAAGGAACTTATCGTCGCGGCATTGCTGACGACATTGGTGTGCTATCTCTTTCTCGGCTCGTTCAGCTCGGCATTCAACGTCATCCTCGCCATTCCGACATCCATTCTCGGAACGTTTTTAATTTTGTATTTTTTGGGTTTTACCCTCAACACATTTACATTGCTGGCGCTGACGCTCGCCATTGGCATCGTGGTGGACGACGCCATCATGGTGTTGGAAAACATTGTGCGAAGATTTGAGAACGGCGAGAGCCGTGTCACCGCCGCACGACTCGGCGCGTCGCAAATTTTCTACGCCGCACTGGCGACAACGCTGGCGCTGGTCGCCATCTTCCTGCCCGTCGCGTTTATGAAGGGGGTCATCGGGCGGTTCTTTTTCCAGTTCGGCGTGACCATCAGCGCCGCCGTGCTGCTGTCGCTGGTCGAGGCGCTGACGCTGACGCCGATGCGCTGCTCGCAATTTCTCGCGCGCGCGAACGGCGGAAAATTTTTCTTCTGCCGTTGGGTGGACCAATTTATGGACATCGGCACGCGTTGGTACTCGGTGGCGCTGACAGTGACATTGCGCCACCGGTGGAAGGTCATTGTCAGCGCCTTTGTTTTGTTCGCCGCTTCACTGCTGCTGCTGACGCAACTGCGCCGCGAGTTTGTGCCGCCGCAGGATCAGGACTTTTTCTATTTGCGCACACGCTTCCCTGTGGGCACATCACTGTCAGCGACCACGGAGAAAATGGCGCAAATCGAAAAATTCGTCCGCGCGCAGCCGGAGGTTCTGCTCTACAACATGAGCGCCGGAAACAACAGCGGCCTCGTCAATGAAGGCACCATGGTCATCAC
>JAITHY010000175.1 GCA_031279715.1 Verrucomicrobiales bacterium
CCCGCGCGCCGCCGCGCCCCTAGATTAGCTCTCGCTCACCGTGAGCGCTTTTCTATGAAACCAATCGCCAGCGTTGAATTTAATCCGATTGAGGAAATTATCGCCGAATTGCGGAAGGGGCGGCTGGTGATCATGACTGATGATCCTGACCGCGAGAATGAGGGCGATGTCATTGTCGCGGCGGAAAAAATCACACCGTCAGCGATAAATTTCATGGTGCGGCACGCGCGCGGATTGGTGTGCGCCCCCATCACGCAGCAGCGCGCGAAACAACTCGGCTTGCAACGCATGGTGCTCGACAACCGCGACTCGTTTCGCACGGATTACACCGTCAGCGTGGACGCGGCGCGCGGTGTGACCACAGGCATCAGCGCCGCTGACCGTGCGCGGGCGGTGAAAATTCTGTCGGACAAAAACTCCGCGCCTGCCGACCTCGTTCAGCCCGGGCACATTTTTCCATTGCAAGCCAAGCCTGGCGGCGTCTTGCAGCGCGCGGGGCACACGGAAGCGGCGGTGGACCTGGCGCGGCTGGCGGGACTCGACCCGTCCGCGGCGATTTGTGAAGTGATGCGTGACGACGGCGAAATGGCGCGGCTGCCGGATTTGTTGAAATTCGCCGCTGACCATGGGCTGAAAATCGGCAGCATCCGCGATTTGATTGCGTACCGGCGGCGCACGGAAAAACTGGTTGTGCGCGAGGAGACTGTGGCGATGCCGACGGATTACGGCACGTTTGACTTGCATTTGTACAGGTCGGAGTTGGACGGCACGCATTATTTCGCCTTGTCAAAGGGCAAAATTTCCCCTGACGAGCCGCTGCTGGTGCGTGTGCACAGCGAGTGTTTGACGGGCGACATTTTCGGCTCATGCCGCTGTGATTGCGGGAGCCAGTTGCACGAAGCCATGCGGCGCATCGCCGCTGACGGTGGCGTGCTGGTGTATATGCGCGGTCATGAAGGGCGCGGCATTGGCATCGGGGCGAAGATTCACGCGTACAAATTGCAGGAACAGGGTTATGACACCGTCGAGGCAAACGTCAAGCTCGGCTTCCCCGCCGACTTGCGCGAGTACGGCATCGGAGCGCAGATTTTGTACGACTTGGGCGTGCGGAAAATGCGGCTGCTGACGAACAACCCGAAGAAGATGGTGAATCTCAGCGGGTATGGGTTGGAAATAGTTGAGCAGGTGCCGATTCGCGTGAAGCCGAACAAGCACAACAAAAAATATTTGGAAACAAAAAAAAGAAAAATGGGGCATAATTTATGAAGAAGAAAATCGCCATCGTCGCCAGTGAGTTTAACAAGGAATACGTGGACGGCCTCGTGAGTCACTGTCAGCGGGAGTTGCGCGGGTGGCCGACGCTGACGGTCAGGGTGCCCGGCGCGTATGAAATCCCGCTGATGGCGAGGCGGTTGTTGGGGCGCAAGGAGATCGCCGTGGTGATTGCGTTCGGCGTCATTTGGCAGGGCAAGACCGCGCATGCCGATCTCATCGCCAGCGCTGTCACGAACAACTTGATGGCGTTGTCGTTGGAATTTGACAAGCCGGTCATCCATCAAGTGCTGGATGTCAGCAATGAAAAACAGGCGCGGGAGCGTTGTTTTGGCAAGGCGCTGAACCGCGGCGTCGAGGGCGCGCGGGCGGCGCTGACGATGATGAAACTTTCTTAGAAAAAAATTATGGGTAAAAGACGCGATGCGCGATTGCTGGCGGTGCAGTTTTTGTACCAGGTGGAAGTGGGCGCGAAACAAGACTTGGAGCGCGGTCTGTTGAATTTTTGGGAGACCACGGAGGCGGAAGCGTCGTTGCGAAAACTCGCCGAACCCGCCATTCGCGGCGTGCTCGCCCACCATGAGGAATTGAGCGCGCAAATTAAAAAATATTCGCAAAACTGGGACTTGCCTCGCATCGCCCCCGTTGACCGCAACATCTTGCGTCTGGCATTGTACGAAATGATGCATTGCCCCGATATCCCGCCCGTGGTTTCCATCAACGAGGCGATTGAAATCGCCAAGCAACTCAGCACCGAGGAATCCGGACGGTTTGTCAACGGGATTCTTGACCAGGCGATTAAAACCCTCAATCGTCCGGCACGGGGGGACGCTGACGGTGGGAAAAAAAGATAGTCCCCGGTCGGACTGATTTTATTTTTGGTTGGGTGCGGATGGTTGTTCAAGAGGCGATTGCTTGCAGTATACCGTGGCGTTTTAGAATACCTGTGGCCTGCCTTCCTTGAGGAAGCGGATTTTGCTGACGATGCCCTGGCGCAGGGCGGCTTTCATCAGGCGTTGCGGCGGCTCCGTCAGCGGCTCAAAGCTGAGGCGATAAGTGCCGAAGTGCATGGGGATGAAAATTTTTGACTTGAGGTCGAGGAACGCTTTGATGGCCTGCTCGGGGCCGATGTGGTGGTCGCGGCCGCTTGGCGGCTGGTACGCGCCGATGGGCATCAGCGCAATCTCCGGCGCATAACGTTTGCCGATTTCTTTGAATCCGTCAAAGTAGGTGCTGTCGCCGCAATGATAAACGCGCCGCCCGTCGTGCTCAATGATGAAGCCGCCGCACTGACGGTGACGGTCAATGAGCATGCGCGCACCCCAATGTTTGGCGGGAGTGAAGATGATTTTCAGCCCCGCAAAATCCAGCGTCTCCCACCAGTCCAGCTCATGAACAGCGTCGAACCCAAGCCCGTGCACGAGGTTGGCGACGCCGTTGGGAACGACGATGGGCTGGGCGGCGGCGACGCGCCGCAGGGTGCGGCGGTTGAGGTGGTCGAAGTGCGCGTGGGTGATGAGCACGAGATCAATGTCCGGCAAGTGTTCAATCGCCATGCCTGCGTGGCGGAGGCGGCGGATGACGGAGAGCCAGTTTGCCCAGTTGGGGTCGATGAGAATGTTGTGTCTGGGTGTTTGAACGAGAAAAGAGGCGTGGCCGATCCACGTAATCGCCAGGTCGCCTTTGCGGAGTTTTGGAAAAATCGGCGGGCGGTCACGGCGCTTGCCCTGCTTGGGTTGCAGCAACGAGGGAATGAGAACTTTGGTGATGAAGTTGCGGTTTTTCCAGGTTGGTGCGGACTCGGCCATGATGACGGTGGTTAATTTAGCATAAATTTGGCCCGCTAATCACGTGAATTTGCGCTAAGTTGGCTGGCGGTGAAAATTGCGGAACAAAAAAACGCGCTGCGGCGGGAGATGCGGGAAAAATTGCTGACCGTCAGCGAGGGGGAGCGGTCGGCGGCGTCGCGGGAGATTGTTGGAAAAATTTTGTCATTGCCAGCGTGGCGCATGGCGCTGACGGTGGCGCTGTTCGCACCACTGGCGACGGAGCCGGACATCAGCGGCCTGTTCACCGCGGGAAAAACCATTTGTTATCCCCGCGTGTGTGGTGGCGAATTGGAATTTTATCACGCGCGCCGGTGCGAGGACTTGCGTGTCGGGAGTTTCGGCATTTTGGAACCCGGCCCGACCATCAGCGCCCCGGTGTCACCGTCAGCGATAGACCTGGCGGTGATACCGGGCCTGGCGTTCGACGCTGACGGTCACCGCCTGGGCCGCGGCAAGGGTTATTATGACCGTTTCCTTGCCAGCACCAAGGCGCTGACGGTGGGCGTGTGTTTCGCCTGTCAACAAGTGTCGCTCATCCCCACCGAATCGCACGATGTCCGGCTCAATTTGGTGATGACGGAGAAGAATTAATCCGTTTCGGCCAGATGCGCCCGCGCCCGCCCCAGCGCTTGCAGCGGGAAATGGTGACGGTACATGTTGTAGTTCAACATGAAACCGCGCGCCAGTTCGCGGCCCTGGGCGAGTTCGTTTGTGTTCTTCGCGAAAATG
>JAITHY010000079.1 GCA_031279715.1 Verrucomicrobiales bacterium
CGTCCAAAACCCGAACAACTGGCTGACTATGACCGCCACTGCGCGGCGCTGGACATCGCCGGTTACAACTATAACATCGGCAGCCACGCTGAGGATCACGCCCGCGTGCCCGGCCGCGTGATGGTCTCCACCGAATCCGGACGCCAGTGGACCGCCGTCATTTGGAACAAGGAATTCGGCGCCTTCCCCTATATCGTCGGCGATTTCATCTGGACCGCCATTGATTATCTCGGCGAGGCGGGCATCGGACGCGTCGTCCTCGACGGCGACGCCGGCGGTCACGGTGGTGACAACCACTGGCCGTGGCATGGCGCTGAATGCAGCGACATCGACATCGTCGGCACCCGCCGTCCGCACTCCTACTTCACGAACATCTCTTGGGACCGTGGTGAAAAAATGCACCTCACCGTCCGCCAGCCTGTGCACGAGGGGCACAAACTGGGCATCGGCGGCTGGGCATTGCATCCGGAGTCGGACAGCTGGACTTGGCCCGGCTTCGAGGGGGAGAAAATCAAGGCGGTCATTTACGCCCGCGCCGACAAGGTCAAACTTTTTCAAGACGACAAACTCATCGGCGAAAAGCCCGCTGACCGTGACCAAAATTACACCGCCGAGTTCGACCTCACCTACGAACCCGGCGTGCTGCGCGCCGAGGCGTGGAAGGCCGGACAAAAAATCGCCGGGCAAACCATCGCCACCGTCAGCGAGCCGGCGGCGCTGACCATGACCGCCGACCGCCAGGAACTCAACGCTGACGGGCAGGCTTTATGCTTCCTCACAGTCGAGGTCACTGACAAAACCGGCGCGTGGCACCCCAACGCCGACACTGAGCTGACCTTCACCGTCAGCGGCCCCGGCGTCATCCAAGGCACCGCCAACGCCGATATGCGCGACCTCGTGTCCTACCAATCCACCAAGCGCAAAGCCTATCTGGGCCGCGCGCTGGCCGTCATCCGCGCCACCAACCAGCCGGGCGTCATCAAGCTGACCGTCAGCGCCGGGGGCTTCAAGCCTGTCACCGTCAGCGTGACAGCCAAGCCGGTGAAATTGGAACAAATATTGCCCTGAGGCGGCGGCGTTATTTACGGAGTTTACATCATGAGTTACACCCTCGGCATTGATTACGGCACCAACAGCGTGCGGGCGCTCATCGTCAGTTGCGCCGACGGCGGGGAAATCGGCACGGGCGTGTTCGATTATCCGAGTGGCAACCAAGGCGTGTTGCTCGACCCAAACGACCACCACCTCGCGCGGCAAAATCCGGCGGATTATTTGCTCGGCCTGGAACACGCCACGCTGCGCGCGCTGGCACAAGCCCGCCGTCAGCGGAATTTTTCAGCGGAACAAATCATCGGCATCGGCGTTGACAGCACCGGTTCCAGCCCGCTGCCGGTGGACGCGACCAACACGCCGCTGGCGCTCACCCCAAAATGGCGGGACCATCCCGCGGCGCAATGCTGGTTGTGGAAAGACCACACCGCGCACCGTGAAGCGGCGGAAATTACGCGGCTGGCGGCGCAACACCGCCCGCACTACCTGGCCAAATGCGGCCAGGTGTATTCGTCGGAATGGTTTTGGTCGAAGATTTGGCGCTGCCTGAAAACCGCTCCGGAGGTGTTCGCTGACGCTGAGAGTTGGATTGAACTGTGCGATTTTATTCCATCCGTCCTGGCGGGCGTGACCAATCCCCGGCTGGCCAAACGCGGTGTGTGCGCCGCCGGTCACAAGGCGTTATATCATGACGGGTGGGGCGGCCTGCCGGATCGGGAATTTCTCGCATTGCTCGACCCGCGACTGGCGGAGTTGCGCGACCGTCTTTATCAGCAGGCTTGCGACGCGACCGTCGCAGCCGGCGCGCTCTGCCCCGCGTGGGCGGAAAAACTCGGCTTGCGCGCGGGCATTCCCATTGCCATAGGCGAAATGGATGTGCACTACGGCGCCATCGGCAGCGGCATCAAGGAGGGTGTGCTGGTCAAGGCGATTGGCACTTCGACGTGCGACTGCGCCATCGTCAGCGGCGCGGAGCAAGTGGCGGACATCCCCGGCGTGTGCGGCGTGGTGAAGGGCGCGATTTTGCCCGGCTATTACGGCATTGAGGCGGGACAATCCGCTGTCGGTGACATTTTCAAATGGTGGATTGAAACCATCTGCCAGGGCGACGCGGCGGTTTACCAACAATTGGAGGCGGAGGCCGCGGCATTGCGTCCGGCGCAGAGCGGCTTGCTGGCGCTGGACTGGAACAACGGAAACCGCACGGTTTTGGTGGATCCGCTGCTGACAGGGCTGTTGGCGGGGCAAACACTGTACACGACGCGGGCGGAAGTTTACCGCGCGTTGATTGAGGCGACGGCATTCGGCGCGCGCGCGATTATTGAGCGCCTGAAGGAATACGGCGTGCCCATCGTCAGCGTGGTATGTTGCGGCGGCATTGCGGAGAAAAACCCGCTGCTGATGCAAATTTACGCGGACACGCTGGGCGTCACCATCAGCGTCGCCGGCTCGTCGCAAGCGTGCGCGCTCGGCGCGGCGGTCGCGGCGGCGGTTGTCGCGGGTGCTGACCGCGGCGGTTATGCCACGTTCGCCGAGGCGCAGGCGCGGATGACCTCGCTGAAACCGGCCGGCTACTCCCCTCACCCGCGGCGGCGCGCAGTCTATGACCAGCTTTACACGCTCTACCGCCGAATGCACGACGCCTTCGGCGGCGCTGACCGTGACGCGGATTTGAGCCGGTTGATGAAGGAACTTATCCGGCTGAAACAGGAGAACACCCGTTAGGATTTTATTATGCACAACATCACCTCATCGGAAATTTGGTTTGTCACCGGCAGCCAGCATTTATACGGACCGGAAACCTTGAAACAAGTCGCCGCCAACGCCGCGCACATCGCCGCCGCGCTGGACAACGCCAAGCTCATCCCGCTGACAGTGCGCTTCAAGCCCGTGGTCAAGACGCCGGAGGAAATCCGCCGGTTATGCCTTGACGCTGACGGTGACGCGACCTGCGCCGGCTTGATTTTGTGGATGCACACGTTCTCGCCGGCGAAGATGTGGATTGGCGGGCTGTCCGC
>JAITHY010000084.1 GCA_031279715.1 Verrucomicrobiales bacterium
AAGCTAATCCTGTCCGCGCTCCACACTCCACCTTGACTGCCGTTGGCTCCCAAAATATACGGCCCCTGACTTCCCTTGTCGCTGTTCAAATCATACACCCCGCGCGCATCTCTTGTGCCGGCGCGCCCGTTGCAATCAAGCCAGCGCTTAAGCTCGCCATTCTTCTTGCGCTGGTAACGTATCCCCGCGTAAAAACCATTTTCATTTACCCACAAGTCACCAAACGTTTCCCCGGAACCGTCCAGATATTCCTTCTCATGGATATAATCTTCGTTTGGATACGAATAAAAATATTCAATCCACTGACCGTAGCCAACCGCCAGCACTGTGTTCGCGTATCCGGTCAAACCAATTCGATGAGAAAACGCGGAGATAGCGTCCCGCCAGAATGGAGTCCAGGTTCCCGCGCGATACATGAAAGTTTGTTGGTCATTGACAGCGTAGACCTCTGCCCCGGCATAAACATACAACGGCTGTCCTTGGGGATTTTCATCATCAAAACGCTCGATTTTTTCCAGTTTCTTAATCAATTGCTCCACACCATCGATTCCCAACACATCCGTCAAGACCGACAAACTGGAGAAGTTTGGTTTTTCTGTGTCCGCATCATCAGGTATCAAATTGCATAAGCCATTGTAAGTTATTTTTTCCGTCCCGCTTTCATCTTTGCCTTCATTTTGGGTGCGCACTGTACAAGCCAGCGGTGAGTATTCCCGTTCCATGGCAACCGCGTAATAGAGGTCGCCATTTTGCAAGGGGCCGACGTATTTGGTGGAATTGCTCAACGGTGTGATTATCCCGTTCTTCCATAAATACATCGCCTCCTCGGCCGGAACAATGGTGTAATTTTCCTCATGCCATTGTGTGGGACCGTTGCCCCAATCCTTATAGCCAAAGTCAGTCTGCCCGCTGACAAAACCAGACCGCGCCTTGCCCAGCAGTACTTGTCCGCTGTCATTGAGGCCTTGGGGCGTTCCCACGTTGCCGACCTCCCCCAGGTCAATAACCACATAACTCGGTTTGATTAACTTATCATCAGCGGCGTCTTGCGCTGTGTTAGACGAACTTACCATGCCGCCGCTGGTCGCCACTACTTGAGTCACTCCAAGTTCTTCGGGCATGTAATTAAAATTTCGCTCGCTGCCAGTCACACTGCCGACTTCCCGCCATGTCGCGCCATCATCAGTGCTGTGCAGGATGGTGAAATTTTTTATATTTTTGAAATCCCCCTCCCACGTCACTGTCAGCGAGCCGTCGGTTTCCAGCGCGACACGCACATTGGTGAACTCGGCGCTGATGTTCAGGTCTTCTTCGACAGCAGTCGTTCGCCCGACTCGGTGACCAAATTAAAACCGCTCTCCGCTAGCAAACCGGCATGCTGTTCCTCGCTGACGATGAGCGACTCACCAGCTTCGGTTAGCAACCAGTCATCGCCTTGCGTGCCCAATAAAGTCTCATTGTCAGCGTTCATGGTTGGGCCTTTCACCAGTTGATTTACCCCTGTGATATTTTTGCGCAAGCAAAAATATCCAAATAAAAAACGCAAACTTTTATTGCGCGGAAAACAATCCCGTGGCAATGTTCAAAGCCAATTGAGTTTTTTCAAAAATCAGTTGACTAAATTTAAAAAATAGATACGCTTGAAATCATTCATATAAATATGACGGTAGATTTTCCAAGTCGCGGCGTGGTCGAGGGGATGGTGCGCGAGGCTTTGTTTAAAAGCCTCGGACGCTCATCGTCAGCGGCGCCGACGCTGGTGGTCAATTCCTCGGCGCGGCATATGCACATTTCGCCGGAGAATTTGGCGGTGTTGTTTGGCGCGGGGGCGCAACTGGAAGTTCACAAATGGCTTTATCAAGAGGGGCAGTTTGCCTCCAAACAGACGGTGACGTTGATTGGGCCGCGCAAGCGGATTATTCCCAATCTTCGCATTCTTGGACCGTGTCGGAGTTTGACGCAGGTGGAGCTGGCGTTCACGGACGCGGTGTCGCTGGGTCTTGAAATTCCGACCCGCGCGTCGGGGGACATTGAGGGGACGCCGGGGGCTTATATCATGGGTCCGAAAGGGCTGTTGGAAATGAAAAACGGCGTGATTCGCGCCGCCCGCCATGTGCATATGTCGCCCGCTGACGCTGAGTTTTACGGGGTCAAACACCTCGACTTGATGAGGTTGCGCGTGTCAGCGTCAGCGTGCACGACGACGTTTGAGGATGTGCTGGTGCGGGTGGACAAGAGCTTCAAGCTGGAGGTTCACATTGACACGGACGAGGCGAACGCTTGCGACCTTGACCATGCGTCGAAGGTGGAGTTGTTGCGATGAATTTTGAGGAAAATTATTTGGAAAAATTAACCGAAAGGAAAAAATAAAATGAGTGAGGCAATAGGAGCAATCGAGACGCGCGGCTATGTCGGGCTGGTGGAGGCCAGCGACGCCATGGTGAAGGCCGCCAACGTTGAAATCGTAAAATCAATCCCCATTGGCGGCGGTCTAATCACCACCATCGTCAGCGGCGACGTCGGCAGTGTCAAGGCCGCGGTCGAGGCGGGCAAGGATGTCGCCAATCGCGTGGGCAACCTCGCGGGCTGGCGCGTCATTCCGCGCCCGGCGCCGGAGTTGGTCAAGTTTTTCACCAATTAACAAACACGAAAGGAAATATTTTTATGGCAGGACAAGCATTAGGGATGGTGGAGACCAAGGGATTGGTCACGCAAATTGGCGCGACGGACGCCATGTTGAAGGCGGCGAACATTGAACTCGTCGGCTGGGAAAAAATCGGATCGGGCAATGTGGCGACGTTCATTCGCGGTGATGTCGCGGCGGTCAAAGCCGCTGTGGAAGCGGCGGCGGTGGCGGCGGCGACGATTGGCGAAGTCGTGGCGGCGCATGTCATTCCGCGCCCGCATGATGATTTGCCGAAGCTCGGGAAATTTTTGACGGCGAAGGTTGCCGCAAAATAATCACGGTCAGCGGGTGCCATGCAAACACAGGTCATTGACTTCAAAATCTCCGCGCCTGAATTTTACAAGTTTAGGCGTGAGAAGCCGTTTGAGGAAGTGGCCAGGCATGGCGCGGAAATTATGAAAACCGGACTCATCCTCGTCGCTAACATCGGCAGCACCTCGTTCAAGTTTCGCTTGTTCGAGATGCCGTCCGAGCGTGTGCTGGCGCGAGGTGGAGTCGAGCGCATCGGCGCTGACGGTGAGGCGTCGCCGTACAAAATCCAGGTCGCTGACCGTGAGCCGGTGAGCGGCAGCGGGCACTTCGCGGATTACGCGGCGGCGATTGCGCTGGTTGAAAAGACGCTGACGGTCAGCGGCGCGCCGTCGTTCGCGGAGGTCGCGGCGTTCGGGTTCAAGCCGGTGATGGCGAAAAATATTTCCGGCACGCAATTCATGAGCGACAGCGTGCTGGCGGCGATGGAGGAAATCAGCACGCTGCTGCCGGCGCACAATCCGCCGTATGTCGCCGCCATTCGCGCGTTTCAAAAATTGCGCCCGAACGTGCCGTGCATCGGCACGTTTGAGACGGCGTTTTATGACCGGGTGCCGGCTGGGAATCAGCGTTGTCCGGTGCCGCTGGCGTGGGAGAAAAATTACGGCGTGCGGCGTTACGGGTTTCACGGGGCGAGCCATCGTTACGTGGCGCTGAGAATGAGCGAGTTGTCGGGCGGTGAGCGTCAGCGGGTGATTTCGTGTCATCTCGGCGGCAGTTCGTCCGTCGCGTGCATCAAGGACGGGTGGGCGATTGACTCAAGTTGGGGCATGACACCGCAAAGCGGGTTGCCGCAGAATAATCGCGTGGGGGATTTTGACGCGTTCGCGCTGCTGTGGTTGTTGCGCGATAAGGGCGTGAGTGTCAGCGAGGCGGAAAAAATTCTCGGCACGCAAGCGGGGTTGAAGGGGATGTCGGGTGTGGCGTCGGGCGATGTGCGGGATATTTACAAAGCCATCGCTGACGGTGACGAGAACGCGCGCGTGGCGTTGGAGGTGTTCGTCGCGGCAATCAGAAAATATGTCGGGCAATTTTTGCTGGAGTTGAACGGCGCGGACGCGCTGGTGTTCACGGCGGGGATTGGGGAGAATAATCCCGAACTGCGCGCCGCTGTTTGTGAGGGGATGGATTATTGCGGGCTGAAACTCGACGCGGCGAAGAACCTGGGCGTCAGCGGCGGTGTGGAGGGGAAAATTTCGGCGGGTGACTCAAAAATTGAAGTTTGGGTCATACCGGCCAATGAAGAACTAATCATCGCGCGAAATGCGTGGAAAAAATTGAAGGAATAAAATTATGGCACAAGAAGCA
>JAITHY010000064.1 GCA_031279715.1 Verrucomicrobiales bacterium
GCCGTTCTGTTTGGCATCTGGAGCTTGGAACTTGGCATCCGTCCCGCGCCAGCGCAGGACTGGTGGCCGTTCGGCAAAAAACGCACCGAGGTCACCGTCAGCAACACGCCAGTCTCGCGCGAGACGAGAATCTCCACCAGCTACGCGCCCATTGTAAAACTCGTCGCCCCAAGCGTGGTCACCATCAAAACCAAACGCAACGTCAAGACGGGCGGCGATTTGCGCCAGGCCTTCCCCGGACTCGACGATGACCCGCCGCCCGCGCGCGAGCAAGGATCCGGCGTCATCGTCACCAGCGACGGCTTTATTTTAACCAACAACCACGTCGTCGCCGGCCAGGACCGCATCTCGGTTTACCTGCCGGACAGCACCGCTGAATATGACGCCAAACTCATCGGTGCAGACGCCAAGAGCGACATCGCCGTCCTCAAAATCAACGCCCGCGACCTGCCCGCCGCCACGCTGGGCGACAGCAATTTGCTGGAGGTCGGCGACGTCGTGCTCGCCATCGGCAACCCGTTCAACATCGGGCAGACGGTGACAATGGGCATCGTCAGCGGACTGGGGCGCAATCGGGCGCAGTTGCTCGGCTCCAACTCGTACGAAAATTTCATCCAGACCGACGCCTCCATCAACAGCGGCAACTCCGGCGGCCCGCTGGTGGACACGGAAGGACGCTTGGTCGGCATCAACACCGCCATCATCAGCCCAAACGGCGGCAACCTCGGCATCGGCTTCGCCATTCCCGCGAACATGGCGCGCTTCATCATGGAACAACTCATCACCCATGGCAAAGTCACGCGCGGCTACCTCGGCGTGCAAATTCAGGACCTCGACCCGGAAATGGCGGAAAGCTACGGGCGCGGCGCAAGCCAGGGCGTGCTGGTGACCAAGGTGGAAAACAGCTCGGCGGCGGAACGTGGCGGACTGCGGCGCGGCGACATCATCACCGCTGTCAATGACGAGCCGGTGCGCGACGCGCAGGCGCTGAGGCTGGCGATTTCCTCGCTGGCGCCAGGCACTTCGCTAAAAATCACCCATCTGCGCGATGGCGCGGACCACACCGTCAGCGTCATTCTGGGACGCCTGCCCGACGAATCCGTCACCAGCGGCGGCGGCGCGCCCATGCCCGACAACGCCGCCGACGGGGACAACGTCAGCGCCATCAAAAGCCTCGGCATCGACATTCAAGCCATCACGTCCGATCTGCGCCGCAAGCTGAATTTGCGCGACCCCGGCGGCGTGGTCGTCACCAAAATCAACCCCAACTCCGTCGCCGCTGACAAAGGCATCCGCCCAGGCGCGGTGATTTTGGAAATCAATGACAAGCCCGTGGCCGCCGTCAAGGACGCCCTCGACGCCGTCCGCCAGAGCAAGCCGACGGTACGCCTGTACGTCTGGATCAACGGCATGACGCATTATGTCGCGTTGAAAAAAACCGGCGATTAACGCAGCCACGGATAGCCCGACACACGCAAGACAACCTGACCGTCCCGACAGCGCAACTCACCGTCGGCGCCCACTGGCAGCGTCACCTTGTCCGCGCAATGACCGAACGGCAGGCCGCTGACAATGGGAATCCCCGCGACACGCCGGAGTTGCCCAACCACCGCGGGCAACCCGTAGCCGTTGTCATATTCCACTGTTCCGCAAGCGGAAAAAACACCCAAAACCAGCGCCCGCTGGCGTCGTAACACGCCGCTCAAATGCAGTTGGTACAACAACCGCTCCACGCGAAACGGCGGTTCGTTCACATCCTCGACGAATAAAATCCCGCCGTTGACATTGGGAAAATAGCGAGTGCCGAGCAGGCTGCACACCATTGCCAAATTCCCGCCCCACAATGTCCCGCTGACAGTGACCGCCGCTGACAGTGACTCGTCCGCCCAGAAATATTCAACCTCCGGCGCCTCCAGCGCGCGCCAAAAATTTTTCCAGGTAAATCCACTCAACACCTCCGCGCCAAAATCCGCGCACAACATCGGCCCGCTGAACGTCACCGCGCCCGCCTCCGCCAGAAGCGCCAGTTGCAGCGCCGTAAAATCACTGTGCCCCGCCAACAGCGTCGGACGCACCCGTAGTGACCGCGCGATTTTTTCATAGTCAACGTCAGCGAGCAATCGCGTCAAACCGTACCCTCCGCGCACCGTCAGCGCGATGTCCGCCGGCTCACGCTCAGCGTCGCCGAGCAAGTTGATGTCTCCGAGCCGCTCCGCGTCCGTCCCGCAAAATCGTTGGAATTTTCTGCGCGCCCGCTCCTCGCTGACGATGACATGTCCCGCCGCCCGCAGCCGCTCCACAGCGCGGCTCACACGACGCGCGTCCGGCGGATAACCGGACGGCGCGATGAGTTCAATCAAACGGGATGGCATATTTATCTCAGCGCGTTCAACTCCCCGCCAAACGTCCGCGCGATGGACTTGAGCGTATCGGCGTAGTCATTCGCCGACAGTGCCTCAAGCATTCGCACCGCCCTGTCCAAATATTCCTGCGCCTTGCGGACGGCATAAAGATGCCCGCCCATCTCCACCACCAGCGACTTCAATGCCGCGCGGTCCTCATCGTTGCCATGCAAAATCGTCTCCGACACCGCGGCCAGCCGCTGACCGTCAAGCTGCGGCAAAACGTGCAGCAACGGCAGCGTCAGCTTGCCCTTTTTCAAATCCGTGCCCAGCGTTTTGCCCGATCCGTCCTCCGAGCCGAACAAGTCCAGGCAGTCGTCGTAAATTTGGTACGCCACGCCGATGCTGTCGCCGTAAACGCGGTAAGTCTCCACCGTCAGCGGTGATTGCCTGTTCAAGTGCGCCGCCAGTTCCGTCGAAACGCGAAACAGCGCGCCGGTTTTCATCGACACGATTTTGAAATAATCCGCCGGTGTCAGCTTTAAGTCAAACCGCCGCTGCGTCTGCAAAATCTCCCCCATGCAAACCTCATTGGCAGCGTCCGCAACCAAGCGGCAAATCGTATTGTCGGAAAACCGGCTGCACAGCTTCAGCGCGTGCGCAAACAGGCAATCACCCAGCAGCACCGACAACTCCGCGCCCCATTTGCAATTCACCGTCGGCTTCGCCCGACGCAACTGCGCGTTGTCCAGCACGTCGTCGTGAATCAGCGACGCCATGTGAATCAACTCCACAATCACCGCAAGGTCGATATGTTCCGCCGCGCAACCGCCCGTGGCGCGCGCCGCCAGCAACGTCAGCGCGGGGCGAATGCGCTTGCCGTTGGTGTCCGTCGCGTACTCAATGTAGCCATGAATGCCCGGGTCGAAAAAATCCGCCTGCTGGCGAATCCGCGTCTCGACTTGTTGCAAGCCGTCCCGCACCTGCTCGAAATACGCCTTGAACGCGAGTTTGCGGGTGAACTGCGGCAAGTGGCTCGTTAGTTTTGGGGAATGCGGCACCCCGTCACAATAACGCGCCAAGGCTGAAAGTCAAAATGAAGTTCAACGCGATTTGGCCGTTGAATTCCGCGCCGCTTCCGCTACGCTGAGGCTCATGTCACGCTACGAACTCATGCAATACAACCGTTGCGGCAGCAGCGGACTGAAACTCCCCGTCGTCTCCCTCGGCGGCTGGCACAACTACAGCAACCCCGACCAAGCCCGGACGCTGACGTTGAAGGCTTGGGAACTGGGCATCACGCATCTTGACTTCGCCAACAACTATGGTCCGCCTCCGGGCGCGGCGGAAACCAGCTTCGGCAAAATCATGCGGCACGATCTGGCCGGGCATCGCGACGAATTGATTATCTCATCAAAAGCGGGTTATTACATGTGGGAGGGACCCTACGGTGATTGGGGTTCCAAAAAATACCTCACCGCCAGCCTGCATCAATCGCTAAAACGCCTGCAACTGGACTACGTGGACATTTTCTACTCGCACCGTTTTGACCCTGACACACCGCTGGAAGAAACGATGGGCGCGCTGGCGCAATTTATCCGCGAAGGCAAGGCTCTCTACGCCGGCATCAGCAATTACCCCGCCAAAGCGGCGAAAAAGGCCGCGAAAATCATGACGAAACTCCACGCGCCGCTGATCATCCACCAATGCGCCTACAACATGCTCGACCGCCACATTGAAGACAAAGTGCTGGAAGAGACCGCCGCCCACGGCATGGGCATGATTGTGTTCAGTCCCCTGGCCCAAGGCCAGCTCACTGACCGTTACCTGCACGGCATCCCCGCTGACTCTCGCGCCGCCACCGGCGGCTTTCTCAAGCCGGAGCAAATCACCAAGCAAAAAATCGAAGTCATCGCCAAACTCAACGACCTCGCCAAGGCGCGCGGGCAAACACTCTCGCAACTGGCGCTGACATGGCTCCTGCGCGACCGCCGCGTGACCAGCCTGCTCATCGGCGCGAGCAAGCCGGAGCAAATCACGGACTGCTGCAAAGTCCTCACCGCCGGATTGTTGAGTGCCGAGGAGTTGCGAACAATCGAAACCATCCTCGCCCCCGTCAGCCCGTCACCATTAACGCCCCCCGCGCGGCCAGCGGTCAAAAAAGTCCTCAAACCCATCGTGAAAAAACATAGAACTTTTCCGTGATAAAAAATTGCCTTTTGTGTTTTGAATTTTAAGTTAATCTCTTCGGGCTATGTCAAATCTTACCGACTCCCCCGCATGGAAAGCGCTTGAACAACACCAGCCCGCCGTCGCCAAAACCCATTTGCGCGACCTGTTCAGCCGTGACCGTCAGCGCTTCGCCAAATTCTCCCTGCAATTTGAGGACATTCTCCTGGACTTCTCCAAAAACCGGCTCACCGACGACACACTGCCGTTGCTCCGCAACCTGGCGGCGCAAGCCAACGTCAGCGGCTGGACGGAAAAAATGTTCGCCGGCGAAAAAATCAACTTCACCGAAAAACGCTCCGTCCTCCACATCGCCCTCCGCAACCGCTCCAACCGCGGCATCAGCGTCGATGGCAAGGACGTGATGCCCGAAGTCAACGCCGTTCTCGCCCACATGCGCGAGTTCACCAACAGCGTCCGCTCCGGCGTGTGGAAAGGGTACACGGGCCAACCCATCACCGACATCGTCAACATCGGCATCGGCGGCTCCGACCTCGGCCCCGTGATGGTTTGCGAGGCGCTGAAGCATTACTCCAAGCGCGACCTCCGCATGCATTTTGTCTCCAACGTTGATGGCACGCACATCGCCGAAACTTTGCGCCAACTCTCGCCGGCAACGACACTGTTCATCATCGCGTCAAAAACATTCACCACACAGGAAACCATCACCAATGCGCTGACAGCGAAGGCGTGGTTCCTCAAGACCGCTGACGATGAGAAGGCCGTCGCCAAACATTTCGTCGCCCTCTCCACCAACGCCTGGGAAGTCGCCAAATTCGGCATCGACACCGCCAATATGTTCGAGTTCTGGGACTGGGTCGGCGGGCGCTACTCGCTGTGGTCGGCAATCGGGCTAAGCATCGCGCTCTATATTGGCTTCGATAATTTCGAGCAACTCCTCGCCGGCGCTCACGCGATGGACGAGCATTTCCGCACCGCGCCGCCGGAAAAAAATCTGCCGCTGACACTCGCCTTGATCGGCGTGTGGTATAATAACTTCTGGAACGCGCAAAGCCACGCCATCCTGTCCTACGACCAATATCTAAGCCGCTTCGCCGCCTACTTCCAGCAAGGCGACATGGAAAGCAACGGAAAGACCATTGACCGTCACGGTCAGCGGGTGGACTACAGCACCGGCCCGATCATCTGGGGCGAGCCGGGCACCACCGGCCAGCACGCTTTTTATCAACTCATTCACCAAGGCGCCAAACTTATCCCGTGCGACTTCATCGCGCCTGCGCAAACGCTGAACCCCGTCGGTGAACACCACTCAATTTTGCTTTCCAATTTCCTCGCCCAAACCGAGGCGCTGATGATGGGCAAGAACGAAGCCGAGGTGCGCGCCGAATTGTCAAAGGACAACCTGACCGAAGACCAAATGGCGGCACTCATCCCGCACAAAATCTTCGAGGGCAACCGCCCCACCAACAGCGTCTTCATCAAAAAAATCACGCCGTACACCCTCGGCTCGCTGATTGCCATGTACGAGCACAAAATTTTCGCCCAAGGCATCATCTGGAACATCAACAGCTACGACCAATGGGGCGTCGAGCTGGGCAAGCAGTTGGCGAAAAAAATCCTCCCCGAACTGGCCGCTGACGGTGACATCACCACGCACGACGCCTCGACCAACGGCCTGATTAACTGGTACAAACGGCGGCGCTGATTATGACTTGACCGACCGGTGCGAAGACGGCAGCATTTTTTCGCATGAAAAAATATGTGACGGAACTTATCGGCGCGTTCTTCTTGGTCTTCACCATTGGCAACGTGGTTATCGGCAATAATCCCAGCGCGGCACTGGCGCCGCTGGCCATCGGCGCGACGCTGATGGTGATGATTTTCGCCGGCGGGCACATCTCCGGCGCGCACTACAATCCCGCCGTCAGCGTGGCGGTATGGGTGCGCGGAAAGCTGGGCATCGGCGACCTCATCGGCTACGTCATTTTCCAACTGGTCGGCGCGGTGCTGGCGGTGCTGGCGGTGAAATATTTGAAGGGTTGTGAAACCATCTGTCTGGTCAGCGCCAGCGAACTGACGTCCGGTCCGGCGTTGCTGGCGGAATTTCTCGGCACATTCGCGCTGGCGTTCGTGGTGCTGAATGTGGCGACGGCGAAGGGCACGGCGAACAACTCGTTCTACGGCCTCGCCATCGGCTTCACCGTAACGGCAATGGCGTATGCCGTCGGCAGCGTCAGCGGCGGCGCATTCAACCCGGCGGTGGCGCTGGGCATCACGCTGCTCGGCCTGAGCACCTGGGCGAACATTTGGATTTTCCTCGTCGGCAATGTTGCCGCGGGCATCGTGGCGGGGCTGATGTTCCGCGCGTTGGCGGGAAAAGATTGAAAATTGATAATCTGACTCTCAGCGCCTTCCGCGCAACTTGTCCGCCGGAGGCGCTTTTTGGCAATCATCAATTATTATGGAAAATTATAACAACCGCTCCTGCCGCCCACTGTTGGCGGACAA
The DNA here is from genome assembly GCA_031279715.1 of Verrucomicrobiales bacterium. Lineage (GTDB taxonomy): Bacteria > Verrucomicrobiota > Verrucomicrobiia > Methylacidiphilales > JAAUTS01 > JAIRPN01. The sequence continues at coordinate 7,041 of JAITHY010000064.1, forward strand.
GCCCAGCTTCTCATATGCCAGCGGCAGCGCGACGCGGCCCTGCTGCGTGCGGCTGAGATAGCCTTGCATAATGAGATACGGCTCATGCACTTCCTCCAACGTGCCCGCCTCCTCGCCAACCGCCACGGCCAGCGAGTTCAAACCGACCGGTCCGCCCTGGAACTTCACTATCAGCGTCTCCAAAATCCGCTTGTCCATTTCATCAAGGCCGTGCCGGTCAATTTCCAGCATCGTCAGCGCCTTGTCCGCCACCTCGCACGTCGTCTGTCCGCCGTGCCTCACCAGTGAATAATCCCGCACCCATTTCAGCAAATTATTCGCAATACGAGGCGTGCCGCGCGAACGTCGCGCAATCTCCCGCGCCGCCGCCTCGTCCATGCCGCTGATGTTGAGCAAACCCGACGAGCGCAACACTATCGCCGTCAGCGCCTCCGTGTCGTAATACTCCAGCCGGTTGGTAATGCCAAACCGCGACCGCAACGGTGAACTCAGCATCCCCGGCCGCGTCGTCGCGCCGACAAGCGTGAATTTCGGCAAATTCAAACACACGCTCCGCGCGCTCGGCCCCTGGTCAATCACAATGTCAATTTTGAAATCCTCCATCGCGGGGTACAAATATTCCTCGATGGTCTTGTTCAGCCGGTGAATTTCGTCAATAAACAACACGTCGTTTTCCTGCAGCCCAGTCAGCAATCCGGCGAGGTCGCCCGCCTTTTCCAGCGTCGGCCCCGATGTGATGCGCATCTGCACGCCCATCGCTTTCGCCAAAATGTGCGCGAGTGTGGTTTTGCCAAGGCCGGGCGGACCGCTGAGCAAGACGTGTTCCAGCGCCTCGCCACGCATTTGCGCCGATTGAATCATCACCTCCAGCCGCTCCTTGACTTTCTCCTGCCCGACGAACTCGCCCATCTGCGCGGGACGCAATGTGTTCAACTCACCGTCAGCGGCCTCCTCGCGATTAAATTTTCCCAATGTATGCTCGCTCATAAATCACAACCGTTTCAGCGCCTCGCGCACGATTTCCTCCAACTCACCGTCAGCGCCCGCCTCCGCAATCGCCTTCAGCGCGTCCTGCTGCTTGTAACCCAGCGCCACCAGCGCCAGCAACGCGTCGTTCGCCTTTTGCTGGTCGGGCGGCAACTGCTGATTGGTAGCGAGCGCCCGCCAGCTCTCGCTGATGCCGACCTTGTCCTTCAACTCCACGACCATCCGCTCCGCCGTCTTCCTGCCGACGCCCTTGATGCGTGACAAATAACCGATGTCCTGCGTCGCCACCGCCGATTTGAATTGCACCGGCGACGACCCGCTCAACACCGCCAGCGCCAGCTTCGGGCCGATGCCCGACACATGATTGGTCAGCAACAAAAACAAATCCCTCTCCTCCCGCGACGCGAATCCGTACAACAACTGCGCATCCTCCCGCACAACGAGCACCGTCTTCAGCGTCGTCTCCGCCGGCGGCAGCGGCAGTTTTTCAAATGTCGAAACCGGAATCAACACCTCATACCCAACGCCGTTGACATCCAGCGTCACCCGCGTCGGCATTGATTCAACCAATCGGCCACGAAGAAATGCAATCATGCCCCCAATCTAACGGGCCAACAGCCAGGTGAAAAGAAAACAATCCACCGTGTTTTTTCACCTCAAAAATTATGCTTCAACGACAGCGAAAAAATTTTTTCACAGGTGGCTTGCCGCGCCACCTCGGAAACAGCTTGCTCGACAACATACTGGAACTCGGCGATGGCGGTCAGCGAGTCGGTGATGGAAACTTTCGGCCCAAAGATAAGTCGGACAGAATTCTCGCGCCCGCTGTCATTGGCAGCGGGGTCCTTGACCGCGTACTCGCTACGGAGGCGGAAGGACAGGGCATCGGAGGCTTTCTGCTGCCATTCGACATAGTAGCGCCGCGCGGTGTTCTCGGCGGAGTCGGCGATTTTGTTGAGCGATTCCATGCGGTTGCCGACGCTGACGGTGGCGGCTTTGCCAAGCTGGAATCTGAGGCTGGAGTCGAGTGCATGATTGTTTTGCAAGGCGCCGCCGCCGCTCCAGCCGTCGCTTTCCTGCAACAGCGAGGGCGTCATCATCAGCGAGACGGCGTCCTTGTAAAGGCCTTGTTGCAACGAGAACGACGCCCGCTGCTGCCTGGTGATATTATTGGCAGACCAGGCGGTACGCTGGGAAAGTTGCGGCGCGAGGGTGGTTTGGGGGGAAATTTTCCATTCGAGACGCACGCCGTATTCGAGCCGATGGTCAAGGTCAGCGATACTGTTCCTCACATCGCTGCCGATGGTGTTGAAAAACGAGAGCTTGACACCGTCAGCGGCGCGGTAAGTGAGGCGGCTGACTTGGCTCTGCGCGAGGGACTCCGCAAGCGTGTCATTTTTCGCGGCGTATTCGTCCCAATTGTCGGCGGATTGAAGCCGAAAGGCGACTTCGTGGCTGAGGTCGAGGTTGTTCGCCAACCGCATTTGGTAATGGACGCCGAAGTGTCCGTTGTTGATTTGATAACCGTTGAACCCCGCGAGGCCGCCGCTGGTCTCACGGGATTGGTTGACACGGTATTCGACGTCCACGATGTTTTCTTTCAACAAATCCCTGCGGGCAGGCAGGGTAAACTGGGCCTGCAACGCCACCGCCGGACAGAGGCTTGCCAAAATCAAGATGTAAAGCCGCGATTTCATCAAGTCGGTGAAAATTTTATCCCGCTAACGATGAGAGTCAAGCAGTTGCCGCATTTTGCCGACCAACTCCGCCGGATGCGCGCACGGCTCAGGCCATGTTCGCGTGTACCCCTCGCCCGCGAGTTTGCGCGTGGCGTCAATACCGGCGTGCGAACCGATGTTCGGCAGACTTTGCGCGTGGTCAAGACTGTCGCACGGCCCTTTGGTGAACAGCGTGTCCCGCTGCGGATCAATGTTGGCGCAAACACGGAAAAGAACTTCGCCGGTGTTGTGCACGTCAACGTCAGCGTCCACGACGACGATGATTTTGGCGAACATCATCTGCCCCATGCCCCAGAGTCCGTTCATGATTTTAAACGCTTGATACGGATATTGCTTGTTGACGCTGACGATGACGAGGTTGTGAAACACCCCCTCGGCGGGCAGCGCAATGTCCACGATTTCGGGAAAATTCATTTTGATCACCGGCAGAAAAATCCGCACGCTGGCGTCGCCAAGATAAAAATCCTCCATCGGCGGCTTGCCAACGATAGTCGCGGGATATACGGCGTCCTTGCGGTGCGTGATGCACGTCACGTGAAACACCGGATACCGGTCCACCGGTGTGTAAAATCCCGTGTGGTCGCCGAACGGCCCCTCGTCGCGCAATTCGCCTGGGGCCACATAACCCTCAATGACAAAGTCACTGTCAGCGGGCACAAGCAACTCATTCGTCTCGCACTTCACCAGCGGCACGGATTTTTTTCGCAAATAACCCGCGAGCATGATTTCGTCAAGCCCGTCCGGCAGCGGCGCGGTCGCGCTGAACGTCAGCGCGGGGTCGCCGCCGAGGCACACGCTGACGGGCATCCGTTCGCCGCGCTCGCGGTAACGCTGACCGTGACGCGCCCCGACTTTGTGCAACTGCCAGTGCATCCCCGTGGTGCGGCGGTCAAAAACTTGCATCCGGTACATGCCGATGTTGCGCAAGCCAGTGTCGGGGTCTTGCGTGTGCACGTTCGGCAGCGTCACGAACGCGCCGCCGTCAGCGGGCCAGCATTTCAAGATGGGCAGCAAATTCAAGCCGTCACCGTCAGCGTCCGTTTTGATAATGACATCCTTGCACGCGCCGACGCTGACGGTGCGCGGCTTGGCGTGCAACGCGCCGATGCCCTGTTTCAGCAACTCCCAGGCCTCGCCAAAATTTTGCGGCGGCTTCGCCTTCAGCAAACCGGCGAGTTGCCCCGCCACTTCATTTACCTTGCCGACATTCAGCGCCAGCGCCATCCGCCGCTCGCTGCCAAACGCGTTGATAAGCACAGGAAACGCGCTGACACTGCCGTCGGGCAGCACCGGCTTGGTGAACAGCAGCGCCCTGCCCCCGCCCGGCTTCTTCATCTCCAAGTCCGCCAGCGCCGCGATTTCCAACTCCGTCTTGACCGGCTCGCTGACGGTCACCAGTTCACCGGCAGCGTCCAGCTTTTCCGCAAAATCCCGCATTGATTCATATGCCATAAAAAAACTTTAAAAATCCTCCGCGGCAGCTTCGCGCCGTTGCGACTCCGCGTTTTGTTTTCGTCTTTCCCTGAAAAACTCCCGCAACAACGCCCTGCATTCCGGCTCCAGCACGCCGCTGACAATGTCGCAACGATGATTCCACCCGTCAAATTGCAGCAAATTCACCGACCCGCCGGCAGCGCCGTACTTCGGGTCATTCGCGCCGATGACCACGCGCCCGACGCGGCACAACACGGACGCGCCGGCGCACATGGGGCACGGTTCTTTGGTGACGAACAGCGAGCACTCGTTCAGCCGCCAGTCACCAACGGCGGTTTGCGCCTGCGTCAGCGCCAGCATCTCCGCGTGCGCCGTCGCGTCCTTCAACAACTCCACCTGGTTCCACGCCCGCCCGATGATTTCATGCCCGCGCACGATGACCGCGCCAATCGGCACCTCACCGTCAGCGGCCGCTTTGCGCGCCAGCCGCAACGCCTCGCGCATGAAGTATTCGTCGTTGAACATCAGCGGATAATCTCGCGCAAAAACACCGGGCCGCCAAGTTTATTAACTCTCGACGGCACGAAATGACGTTTCAACCTTGAGCCGGTGATTGACCGTAAAAATGGAGCGCCAAATTTCACATTCCCCATTTCGCGTTTCGCGTGTAGTTTGGAATTCATGGATAACCGACCCCTGGGCGTTTTTGATTCCGGCATCGGCGGGCTGACCGTGGTGCGAGCGTTGCACGAGTTGCTGCCCAACGAACAACTGATTTACCTCGGCGACACCGCGCGCGTGCCCTACGGCAACAAATCCGCCGAGACAATCATTCGCTACTCGCGCGAGATTTCCCGGTTTCTGCGCTCCAAAAATGTGAAGGCCATCATCGTCGCCTGCAACACCGCGTCCGCCTACGCGCTGACGGTGTTGCGCGCCGAGTTAAACATTCCCGTCTTCGGCGTCATCGAACCGGGCGTCAGCGCCGCGCTGTCAGCGACGCACAACAACCGCGTCGGAATCATCGGCACCATCGGCACCATCAACAGCGGCGCCTATCAAAACCGGTTGCGGGAACAAAATCCCGCCCTGGCCATCACCGCGCAAGCAACGCCGCTGCTGGTGCCGCTCATTGAAGAGGACTGGCTGGAGCATTCCGCCACGCGCGTCATTTTGGATGAATATCTCTGGCCCCTCCGCCTGGCGGGAATCGACACACTGGTGCTGGCATGCACGCATTATCCGCTCTTGAAACCGACGCTGACCAACCTGCTCGGCCACCACATCGCCTTGGTGGACTCGGCGCAAACGTGCGCGCGGTTCGTGCACGAGGCGCTGGCCAGGGACGGACTGCTCAGCACCGCTGACGGTGAGCCGCCGCTGGAGGTTTACCTGACCGACCTTCCCGTGCATTTCCAGAAAGCCGGCGGGCGTTTTCTGCGAAAAACACTGGCACACGTGTCCGTGGTTTCCGTCGAGGATTGTTAACCGCTGACGGTCAACGGTTGGACACCGCCGGGCGCGCCAATGCGTTCATAACGCGAGCGCCAGTTTTTGTGTTTCCTTGCGTTCTCTTGCGGCTAATTTAATTTCGTAATGAAAGTCACCCACGTTGCCCTGCGCCCCACCGAAACCGCCGCTGACGCTCACCGTCCCGCGCTCACGCCCGAATTACTCGCCGCCAGCGGCGCGCGCTATTCGCGCAACAACGAAGGTTTGGAAAATATCCTTGCGAAAATTGACCCCGCCAACCTGGACAAATCCGTGGACGGCATTTTCAAAATGATTGACTACGGCCACCAGTCCATCGCCGACATGGCGCCGCTGGCGATGTTCATGGACGACCTCTCGCTGTGGCTCGCCTACCACGTCTGGTCGCTGTGCCCCGTCGCTGGCGGTCAGGAATCCTCGACGCGCTACATCGGACTGTCAGCTGACGCGCTGCTGGCGCCGGACGAACTCGGCATCCCCGCCGCTGACCGTGACGCCTGGCGCGCTCTCATGGCGGACTGTTTCGCCGCGTACCAGCGATGCCTCGCCGCATGGGACGCGCTGAGCGTCAGCGACCCCGCCGTGCTGCGCATCCCGCGCGAGGTGCTCGCCGACCAGTCCGAGCGCGGGCAAAAAAAACTCGCGCGCCTGCGCCGCAACT
>JAITHY010000067.1 GCA_031279715.1 Verrucomicrobiales bacterium
GACGGCATCCGCGCTGTCATCGGAGCCGGCATCGTCTGGCAACTCAACGCTGAGAGTCAACTCCACCTCGACTACGAAGCCTCCTTCGGCGAAAAATACGACAAACCCTGGGGCCTGAATTTCGGTTACAGGTACCAGTTCTGAGAGCCTGCACATAATCCATAGACAAGTACAGCAGGCGGGATGGAGAAATGACAAAACTACACGAGTGACATTGGCAAAGAACAATTTAAGCGCATCCGCTCATTGGTGGAAAGCGCACTGGAAAGCGCGGCACGCCGCGCACTTTCCAGTGCGCTATCAGGAGCCACAGACTCCACAGCACAGTCATCTATTGCCCAAGGCGGGGGCATCTATCCTCCTTCGACGGGTCATCTACACGGCATAGACAGGTCATCTGCGCAGCATAGACGGGTCATCTACGCGGCATAGACGTGCCATCCTTGCCCCTTCGATGGGTCGTCTAAGAGGCTTAGACGGGTCATCTATGCCGCGTAGATGGCGTAGTTTTTCTTAGAAGTTCTTCGTTTCCCATTTGGTTTTGGCCAGCGGGCCGGTGCCGTGATATTCAAAAACTTTGCTCAGCAGCCAGGTGGCCAGGCCGGGGGCGCCGCGCAGATTGGCGCGCATGTCAAGTTCGATGTGGTCGCGGTTAAAGTTGTAGGTGCCATGGCCGATGAGCACAAAAAACAGTGATTTAATGTCAAGTTTCCCGATTTGAAAGACGCTGTCGCTGACGGTGAAGTTGGTTTCAGCTTCGCTGGCTTTGGCGTAGCCCAGGTCGGGGATGATGGAGTTGAGCAGTTCGGAGAGACCGCCGAGGAACGGAATGTTGTAGAGTTCGCCGTCGTTCACGGTCAGCGAGCCGGTGCCGCGCAGGGTGTTGAGATCGTTGAACGCACCGCTGAGATTGAGGTCGCCGCTGATGCGTCCGGTGACTTTTTCGTGGTGAAAGAAGGTTTGCATCACGCTGGCGAAGTCATTGGTCTTGAAGTTCAGCTGCGTGTCATAGGTGGGGTTGGGCAGGAGCATGACGTTTAGCGTTCCTGCCATTTTACCGTCGAAGAGTGTCAGCGGACGATTGGTGGCTAGAGTCATTTTTTGTCCCTTGATGGCGATGCCCAAATCGAGGTCGGTGAGCAGCAGCTTGCGCCGCATGAAGACGTAGTGGGCGCCGCGCCTGGCGACAAGACGGGCTTGCATGTCGGTGCGGAATTTTTGCTCGGCGTCGTTGAGATCGAAGTGTCCGTTGATGGTGAAGGTGGGGGTGTCGATGAATTGGTAGGGAGCCATGTATTCCGCCATTTTGTCGCCGAGGACGAGGGCGATGTCTTGCGCGTTGAGGGTGGCCCTGACGGCTTTGACGCGGACTTGTTTGGTTTTGAAATTATTCCAGATTTCGCCGCGACCCTCACCCTCGGCGCGTTTGACGTGGAGTTTGGCCAAGTGCAACTCGTGGTTTTGAAAATCAAAGTCGCTGCCGACGCTGACGATGGGGACTCCTTTGTAGGCGAAGTCGGCGGCGTTGATGTGTCCGCTGATGGTGAGCTGCGCCATCGTCAGGCCGCTGATGGTGGCGTTGATGCGCGGCGGGACTGTGAAATCAATGCTATTAAAGAACGGCTGGGCGCCGCTGCCGAGGAGGGCGCGGAAGGCGCGCGGGTCGATGGCGCTGTCCACTCTGCCCCGCACCTGGTTTTCGCCGTCGTGAAATAATTCCGCTGTCACGGTCCCGGCCGGGCTATTGAGGCGCAGGCCCGTCACCATCAACCGTTTGCCGTCGTAGGAGATGGCGCTTTCGAAGGAGTCAAATTTTTGCCCGCCAATGGTGAAATCCCGCCATTGGCTTTTCGCCATGATGACGAAACCGCCGCCGTTGTCCCACGTGACGCGCATGGCGCCCTGGTTGACGGGGAGTTGGTTAAAATGAAACGCCTGCAACACGGGGACGCTTTTTTCCGGCAAGGCTTCCGCTAACAGTGAGAGGTCGATGTCGGAGTAAAAATTTAACTCCGCCTGTTTCGCCGACCGCGTCCATTCACCGGTCATCGTCAGCCTGCCGCGCGTGAATTCCAGGGTGCCGTCCAACTGGCAGGCATCAGCGGCGTAAGCGGCGCTGACGCTCACCCGCGCGATTTTGACACCACGCCACCCTTGGTCAGTGCCGTTTAATTGCAATCGCGCCGTTCCCTCTAGCGGAGCCGCCAGCGGGATTTTGAACTGACCGGACAACGTCAGCGGCCGCGGCGCCGTCCATTGATCGGCAATTTTCTCAATGCGGCGGCAGGCGGCGGCCAGCTTTGCCAGGTCAAGCGGCTGGCTCCCGACGGCGGGCATCATGCCACTCAAGTCCAGCGTTCCGGAAAAATCAACCCTCAAGTTGCGCCAGCGTCCGCGCAGGTAACGAACCTCGACATCCTTGGCGTGCAAGTTCACGTCGGCGCTGACATCCTCAATGCGAAGCGCGGTGTGCCGGTCAAGTTGAAAGACCAAATCCGCCCGCGAGACCGTGGCCCCGCGCAAGAACGGCTCGCCGCGCCACCACGAAAGCCAGTTAAAACGCACCTGGGCCTTTTCCACCATCACCGAGCCTTCAATGCCGCCGCCCAATTGCGTGATGCTGGCGCGGTCAGTCTTGGCGATGTAAACGCGCCGCGCCGTCACGCGCCCCAACACATCCAGGTAAAGTTGCCCGGCCTGCACGAACAAGCCGTGCGTCTGCAATTCGCGCTGGAGCCGCTCATTCACCACACGCGGCAAGCCAAAAATGCGCGCCGCCACCAGCAGCGTGATTACCGCCAGTAACACGCCGCTGACGGCGCGGCGCGGCAGGCTCCACCAATTTGGTTTGCGGGGCTTGTTCACGAGTTTCCAAACTAGAACCACAAAGACGCGAAGGCACGAAGTTTTTTTAATTTGGAATTTGGCGTCTGCCCGCTACTGTCGTTCCCTTATGGCAGAGAACAACATCATGGAAAAAATCGCCGCCCTGTGCAAACGGCGCGGATTTATTTTTCAATCGTCAGAGATTTACGGGGGACTGAACGGATTTTGGGATTATGGGCAACTCGGCGCGGAGTTGAAGCGAAATTTGCGCGACACATGGTGGCGGGCGATGACGCGGGAACGCGAGGATGTCGAGGGGTTGGACGCGGCGATTATCATGCATCCGAACATTTGGAAAGCGTCGGGGCACACGGAAACTTTCGCCGACCCGATGGTGGACTGCAAAACGTGCAAGGGACGCTTTCGCGCCGACCAACTGGCGCAAATCCCCTGCCCTCAAAAATCCAGCAAACCAGTCGCTGATTGTGACGGTGAAAAGACCGGGGCGCGCCCATTCAATTTGATGTTTCAAACTTACACGGGGCCTATTCAGAGCGAGGAAAATATCGCGTATTTGCGCCCTGAAACGGCGCAGGCGATTTTTGTGCAGTTCAAGAACGTGCTGGAGTCCTCGCGGCAAAAATTGCCCTTCGGCATTTGTCAAATCGGCAAGGCCTTCCGCAATGAAATCAACCCGCGCAATTACATTTTCCGCTCCCGCGAGTTTGAGCAAATGGAGTTGGAGTTTTTTATCAAGCCGGACGAGGTGATTGAAAAAATCCATGGCTCCGTCGCCAAATGGCACGAGGGCGCCGACCTTTCCACGCCGCAGCCAAACTGGGGTTGGGAAATGTGGCATCGTTACTGGGTTGACCAGCGTGTGAAATACTACGAATCCATTGGACTGGGGCGCGACGCGCTGGATTTTTACTGGCAGAAGAAAGAAGAACTCGCCCACTATGCGAAGGCAACGGTGGATATTTTGTTCAAGTTTCCGTTCGGCACGGAGGAGTTGGAAGGCATCGCCGCGCGCGGCAATTATGACCTCACGCAACACAGCAAGTTCGTCGGCAAGCCGCAGGATTATTTTGACGAGGACACCAAGACGCGCTACATCCCGCACGTCATCGAACCCTCGGCCGGGCTGGACCGGCTTGCGCTGGCGGTCATCACCAACGCTTATCACGAGGAAACCATTACCGACGCCAAAGGCAAAACTGAAACGCGTGTGATCATGCGGTTCCACCCGCGCATCGCACCGTTCAAGGCCGGCGTGTTCCCGCTGTTGAAGAACAAGCCGGAGTTGGTCGCCAAGGCGCGGGAAGTGCATCGCTTGCTCAAACCGCACATGAATTGCTTTTACGATGAAGCCGGCTCCATCGGCCGCCGCTATGCGCGGCAGGACGAGGCGGGCACACCGTTCTGCGTCACCGTGGATTTTGAGACCTTGGAGGGTGTCAAGGACGGCGCTGACAGTGGCAAAAAAGACACCGTCACCCTGCGCCATCGCGACACCTCCGCGCAGGAGCGCGTCAGCATCAGCGACTTGTTGGGAAAACTATTGCCCGCCATCAGCTAAAAAATTACCATGCATCCCGAAGTCTTTGTTTTTATTCTCGCCGGCGGCAGTGGTGAACGATTTTGGCCATTGAGCCGACGCGAACTGCCGAAGCAGTTGCTGCGCCTGTTTTCGGAAAAGACCTTGCTGGAGGAAACGCTGAATCGGGTCGCTCCCCTCGCTCCCGCTGACCATGTTTATATCCTGACCAATCATCAACAGCGGGACGCGACACTCAGGGCATTGCCCCGTTTTCCCGCCGCGCAACTCATCGTCGAACCCGCCAAGCGCGACACCGCCCCCGCCGCCGCGCTCGCCACCGCCATCGCCTACGCGCGCAATCCCAAGGCGGTGGTCGTATTGCTGCCCGTTGACCAACTGATTAAAAATATTGCCGCGTTCCAAAAAAACATCCGCGACGCCGCGCGCCGCGCCGCTGACAGTGAGGACTTGCTCACGGTCGCCATCCCGCCGACTTATCCCGCCACCGGCTTCGGCTACTTGAAACTCAGCGCCACCGCGCAACAAGTCGCTGACGGTGACACCATTTTTCACCGGGTCGAACATTTCGTGGAAAAACCCGACCTCGCCGCCGCGACGGAATACCTTGCCTCCGCGCAATACGCCTGGAACGCCGGCATGTTCGTCTGGCAAGCCGCGGCGTTTCACCGCGAAGCCTCACGCTCAGCGCCGGAATTGGCGGCCTTCATTCACAACTTTCCCGCTGACGGTCAGGATAACTTCATCAAAACACACTTCCCCGCGCTGCCGAAAATCTCCATTGATTACGCCATCATGGAAAAAGCCGCGTCCGTCAGCGCCGCCCAATCGGACTTCGATTGGGACGATGTCGG
>JAITHY010000090.1 GCA_031279715.1 Verrucomicrobiales bacterium
GATGGCAGATGTCAAAACACTCGGCTACAAAATCGGTTTGCACACCTCCGGTTATTATCCTGAAAACTTCGCCGCCGCGCTGCCGCTCACCGACTGGGTTGGACTCGACATCAAAGCCCCCTTCGGCGAGCGCTACGAGCAACTCACCCGCACCCGTGGCGTCGCTGACCGTGTGCGACAATCCCTTGCCGCCCTGCTCGCCTCCGGAAAAGATTACCAACTGCGCCTGACTTTTGACCCCGCCTTCCATCACGCTGACGATGAGGTAATTATCAACCAAATGCTCGGCGAACACGGCGCCCACCCGCTGACCGTGCAAACCCTCAACAAAAATTTATTATTATGATCCTCAACGACCAACAAATCACCGATCATGCCAGTCGCGGCATGATTAAACCCTTCTTCCCGCGCCTCATCCGTCGCGTGAAAAAATACCCCGTCCTCTCCTACGGACTCTCCAGCTATGGCTACGACCTGCGCCTCTCGCCCAGGGAATTCAAAATTTTCCGGCACCTCCCCGGCACCGTCATTGATCCCAAAAATTTCAATCCCGGCAATCTCGAAAAAACAAAACTTCATCAAGACGCCAATGGGGCCTATTTCATTCTTCCCGCCCGCAGCTACGGCTTGGGTGTCGCTGTTGAGCAACTCAACCTGCCCGCCCATATCTCCGCCATCTGCGTCGGCAAAAGCACCTACGCCCGCTGTGGCATCATTGCCAACCTCACCCCGGCCGAGGCCGGTTGGAAAGGGCACCTCACGCTTGAATTCTCCAATTCCAGCGCCGCCGACTGCCGTATCTACGCGAATGAGGGCGTCGTGCAAATGCTCTTCTTCAGCGGTGCTCCATGCCGCACCAGCTACCAAAAACGCACCGGCAAATATCAATGCCAAAAACAGGAAATCACGCTGCCGAGGATATGAACCAACGCGACTTTGAGCAGACTTTTTTCCAGGGCGGGGCAAATGAAAAAATTGATGCGCTGATGGTGAGAAAACAGCAAGGGTGAAAATATTTTTGGACGGGTCTATTTTAGGCTTGCGCCAAATGCCGGTTTGCGTATTCTATCCATCCCTTGCCTCACAGTTCCGCGTGTGCGGGACGGCATAGGAAAACAACAAACCCTCCGCCGCCGGGGTTTCGGCGGATGGTTGGAATAGTATTAAACGTGCCTGTGGCCAGACCCCTTCGCGAGCCGCTAATAGTCAGGCATCAGTTCACATGAAAGACATCAGTGCATTGCTGGACGCTTCCCTGCGAAATTTCAAGGAAGGCAGCATTATCAAGGGTAATATCATCGGAATCCACCCCAAGGAAATTGTCGTGGATATCGGTTACAAGTCCGAGGGCGTCATCGGCCTGGAGGAGTTTGAGGAACCGGAAACACTCAAGGTTGGTGATGAGGTGGAAGTTCTGCTTGAACGCTTGGAGAACGACGACGGCGCCGTGGTGCTTTCCCGCCAGAAAGCCGCGCAGAAACAAAACTGGGAGAAGATTGTCAAAATCTTCAATGAGGGAGGCACCATCACTGGTCGCGTCCGCAAGATTGTCAAGGGCGGCTTGATGATTAACGTCGGCGTCGAGGCTTTTATGCCCGCGTCGCAGATTGACATTATTCCGCCGAAAAATTTGAAGGAATTTGAGGACAAGACGATTGAGTGCAAAATCGTAAAACTCATTGAGGACCGCAAGAATTTGGTGCTCTCGCGCCGCGAAATCATCGAGGCGGAGCGCGCGGAGAAACGGGCGAAATTGCTTGGCTCAATTGACAAGGGTTCCATCGTCAAGGGCGTGGTCAAAAACATCACAGACTTTGGCGCGTTCATTGACTTGGACGGACTGGATGGCTTGCTGCACGTCACCGACATGAGCTGGAGCCGCTTGAGCCATCCTTCCGAAATGTTGAAACTCGGTCAGGAAATCAATGTCATGGTGCTCGAAATTGACCGGGAAAAAGAGCGCGTCAGCCTTGGCTTGAAACAGCAGACCGAAAATCCGTGGGAGAAAATTGCGGAGAAATATCCGGTCGGCAGCCGCATCAAGGGCAAGATTACCACGCTGGTTCCCTATGGCGCCTTTGTGGAATTGGAGCAGGGCATTGAGGGACTTATCCACGTGTCGGAAATTTCCTGGACGAAACGCATCGCCAAGCCTTCCGAGGTGCTCGAAGTTGGCCAGCAAGTCGAGGTTTCCGTCACCGAGGTCAATCCCGAGGAGCAAAAACTGTCGCTTAGCTTGCGCGCGTTGGAGGAGAATCCGTGGGATACCATTCAGGAGAAGTATCCGATTGGCACCAAGGTCAAGGGCATCGTCCGCAACCTCACCGCCTATGGCGCGTTTGTGGAGTTGCAAGAGGGTATCGACGGCATGATTCACGTCTCCGATTTGTCGTGGACACGGAAAATCAATCATCCGTCCGAAATCCTCAAGAAGAACGAGGAAATTGAGGCGCAAGTGCTCGGCATCGACAAGCAAAACCAGCGCATCAGTCTCGGCATCAAGCAACTTGGCGACGACCCGTGGAACAACATCGACAACCGCTACAAGGTTGGCGACCTTGTCACCGGCACCGTCTCGAAAGTGGCGAGCTTTGGCGCCTTCATCCAACTGGCGGAGGAAATTGACGGACTCGTGCACATCTCGCAAATCAGCGAGGAGCGCGTGGCGAAAGTCAAGGATGTCCTCAAGGTTGGGCAGGAAGTCAAATCGCGCGTTGTCAAGGTGGATAAAGTGGAGCGTCGCATCGGATTGTCCATCAAAGCCGCCGATTACACGCCGGAACAGCTTGCCGCGGAAACTGCGTCGTTGGAAAGTCTGCGTGGCAACGATATGCTCGGCTCAATGGGCGACGCCTTCAGCAAAGCGGAGGAGGAATTCCGCCCCGGTCAAGGATCCGAAGTCAAAGAGACGAAATAATCACGCTGATCGTGACACAAAAAAACGGCGGGAATCACCCCGCCGTTTTTTTGTGCGCCTGATTTTTATTGCTGGCGCTGAGACGGTTTCGTCACATTGATAAAACGCATGGCAAACATCGGTTTCCTGTGTCATTACCATGTGTAAAGTTTACAAAAATGGGGTCGATTTTACCGCTGATGATGATAATTTTTGAAAATTATGGAACGATTGGAATGTTATTTGGTCTTGAACAGCCTGCGGCTGATTGGTCCGGCACGGGTACGGAGATTGCGCCAGGCATTCGGCTCGGTGGAAAAGATTTTCTCGCAGTCAGCGTCAGCGTTGGCGGCGGTGGACGGGATTGGGCAGAAAATCGCGCAGTCCTTGCGGGAGTGGGAGCGGAACTTTGACTTGGCGGAGGAATTGCGACGACTGGTGGAACTCAACGTCAGCGTGATTGATTGCGAGGATGAGCGGTATCCAAAGCAACTGACGGAGATTTACGACCCGCCGCTGGTGTTGTATTACAAGGGCGACCTTGCCGCCGTCAACCGTCGCGGCGTTGGCGTGGTGGGGTCGCGACAAACTTCGCACTACGGGTTGGAGACGGCAAAAAAACTTTCCTACCAGATGGCTTATGCGGGACTGACGGTGACAAGCGGGCTGGCGCGTGGCATTGACACGGCGGCGCATCAAGGGGCGCTGGCGGCGAAGGGGCGTACGGTGGCGGTGTTGGGCTGTTCTCTGGATTTGATGTATCCGCCGGAAAATCAAGCGCTGGCGGACGCCATGATTGAAAATAACGGGCTGTTGTTGTCAGAATTTTCGTTAAAGACACCGCCGGACAAGCAGACGTTTCCGATGAGAAACCGCATCGTCAGCGGATTGAGCGGCGGGGTGTTGGTGATTGAGGCGGGGGAGCACAGCGGCGCGCTTATCACAGCGCGGATGGCGGCGGATCAGGGGCGGCAGGTCTTCGCGGTGCCGGGTCGGATTGATAATCCGCAAGCGAAGGGGTGTCACCGGTTGATTAAAGACGGCGCCAAACTGGTGGAGTCGGTGGACGATATTCTGGCGGAGTTTGAGTTTTTGTTTTCCAAGGTCACTGTCAGCGAGTCACGCCGCGCCTTGCCGGAGGATTTGACAGACGAGGAGCGGTTGATTATGGAAAAGCTGGAAATGGAGGAAATTCACCTTGATGAATTGACCCGAAAATGCGGATTGCCATCGGCGCGGATGTCCTCTACCTTGCTACGCTTGGAAATGCGGAAACTGGTGCGCCAGTTGCCGGGTAAATTTTTTGTGAAGACCGATTAACATGGGCAAAGCGCTAATCATCGCGGAGAAGCCGAGCGTGGCGAATGACATCGCCAAGGCGCTGGGCAGATTTCAGAAGGACAAGGATTTTTTTGAAAACGAGGACTATGTCATTTCCTCCGCCATTGGGCATTTGGTGGAAATCAGCGCCGGTGACGCCGACCCGAAGCGCGGCAAATGGAACATCGTCAACCTGCCGGTGATACCGGCGCACTTCGCGCTGAATCCCATTGAGCGCACCGAGCCGCGCTACAAGCTGTTGAAACGGCTGGCGACGCGCAAGGATGTTGACTCGCTGATAAACGCATGCGACGCCGGGCGCGAGGGCGAGTTGATTTTCCGTTACATTGTGCAGATGACGAAAATCCAAAAGACCATCCGGCGGCTTTGGCTGCAATCCATGACTCCGGATTCCATCCGCGAGGGATTTAAGCGGTTGCGCTCCAACGAGGAAATGCTGCCACTGGCAGCGGCGGCGCAATGCCGCTCGGAGGCGGACTGGCTGATCGGCATCAACGGCACCCGCGCGATGACTTCGTTTAACTCCAAGGGGGGCGGTTTTAACAAAACCACTGTCGGTCGGGTGCAGACGCCAACGCTGGCGATTTTGGTCAAACGCGAGGAACAAATCCAAAAATTCCAGCCAAGGCCGTTTTGGGAAATTCATGCGCTGTTCGGCGCCGCTGCCGGTGATTATCCGAGCCGTTGGTTCGACGAGAGTTTCAAAAAAAGTGCCGCTGCCGATGACGAGGGAAGCGACAAGCGCCTCGAAAAAGCCGAGCGCATCTGGACGCGCGAGCAGGCGGACGCCATTGTCAGCGCCTGCGCGGGGCAATTGGGCATCGTTGAGGAAAAGAGCAAGCCCGCCACGCAACTTTCACCCCTGTTGTTCGATCTCACGTCGTTGCAACGCGAGGCGAACAACAAATTCGGTTACCCCGCGCGCATGACGCTGTCAGTGGCACAGTCGTTGTACGAAAAACACAAGGCGTTGACCTACCCGCGCACGGACAGCCGTTATCTGCCGGAAGATTATCTCGCCGCCGTGCGTGTCACGCTCAGCCGCTTGCCAGGGCCATCATTGGCGTCCTTTGCGGAAAAAATTATCGAAAATGGTTGGGTCAGGCCTAACAAACGCATTTTCAATAACGCGAAAATCTCCGATCACTTCGCGATCATTCCCACACAGGAACCGCCGAACTTCACCAAGTTCAACGAAAACGAGGCGAAGATTTACTCGTTGGTGGCCAAGCGTTTCATGGCGGTGTTTTTTCCTCCCGCTGTGTTTGAGGTCACGACACGCATCACCCACGTCGCTGAGTATGCGTTCAAAGTCGAGGGTAAAATTCTCAAGGAAGCGGGCTGGCTCGCCATCTACGGACGCGAGGAACAACCCGCTGACGATGAGAACGGACAATCCCTGCCGCCCGTCGTCAGCGGCGAACAAGTTGTCACCAAGGAACTGGAAATTCGCGAGGACTTGACCCGCCCCCCCGCACGATTTTCGGAAGCGACGCTGCTCTCCGCGATGGAAGGCGCGGGCAAACTGGTCGAGGACGAGGAATTGCGCGAGGCGATGTCGGAGAAAGGCTTGGGCACGCCCGCCACGCGAGCCGCCATTATTGAGGGGCTGATTTATGAAAAATACATCGACCGCCAGGGACGCGAGTTGAAGCCGACAGTGAAAGCCTTCGACTTGCTGAAAACCCTTGAGGTGCTGAAAATCGACGCCCTTTCCTCGCCCGAGCTTACCGGTGAATGGGAATACAAGCTCAAACAAATTGAGCACCGAAAAATGACCCGTGACGAGTTCATGCGCGAAATTGAAGGCATGACCCGCGACACTATCGAACGCATCCGCAAGAGCGGCGATCCCGCCGAGGTGGTTTTGCATGATACGAAATTGATCGACCCGTTCAGCGGACAAAAGATGATAAAAACCCTTAAAAACTTTCGCACCGAGGACAACTCGTTCATCGTGCCGAAAATCATTGCCGGGCGCGTCATGTCCGAGGATGAAATTGCGGAATTGCTTGCCAAACGCGCTGTCGGGCCTCTGGATGATTTCAAAAATCGCATGGGGCGCCCCTTCAGCGCCTACGTCCGGCTTGGTGACGACAAGGAAGTTTCGCTCGACTGGGGCAACGGGGCCAACGCTGACGGTGACCAAGCGCCTGACTTCAGCGGGCAGGAACCGCTCGGCATTTGCCCGATGACCGGACGACGGGTGTTCGAAACCCCAAACGCCTATGTCACCGAACCCGCTGACGGTGAGACCAAGAGCGGAACGGAGGCATTTTGGATGTCGCGTAAAATTCTCGAACAGGAGATTACTCGCGAGCAGGTAATAAAATTGCTCGCCACCAAGAAAACGGACATTCTGCCCGGTTTTGTCAGCAAGCGCACCAAACGTC
>JAITHY010000187.1 GCA_031279715.1 Verrucomicrobiales bacterium
TGACGTCAACGATGCCGTCCGGGGTTTTGCGTTTGAGCGCAAAGTCCGGGGCTTTGGTGCCGATGGGTAGTGCCATAATTTTCTCCTTTGATATTCAGCCGCTGATTATGACACAACCATTGGGGATGAACATCAAAAAAATATCCCCGGCCTGGAGGGCGAAATATAGTTGACGATTTTTGCCGTTTAATATTGCAAAACGAGGGAATTCAATCATATTGCTTCCCCTTATGGCTATCAAAAATACCACATCCAAATTGAGCTGCTGGAATGGCAGGTTACCGAAAATTGGCATTCGCCCCATCATTGACGGGCGGCGGCGCGGCGTGCGTGAATCGCTGGAGGAAACCACGCTGGCGCAGGCGCGGTCAGCGGCGGAGTTGATTTCGTCGAGCTTGAAGTACCCGAACGGCGCGGCGGTGGAGTGTGTGGTGCCGGATTTTTGCATCGGCGGGTTCGCGGAGAACAGCCGGGTGACGGAGTTGTTTCAGCGGGAAAACGTCGGCGTGTCGCTGACGGTGACCCCGTGCTGGTGTTATGGCTCGGAGACGATGGACGAGGATTTGTTGATACCGAAAGCCATCTGGGGTTTTAACGGCACGGAACGTCCGGGCGCGGTCTATCTCGCGGCGGCGCTGGCGGGGCACACGCAGAAGGGCTGGCCGGCGTTTGGCATTTACGGGCGAGATGTGCAGGACGCGGGCGACACAAAAATTCCCGCTGACGTTCAGGTGAAACTTTTGCAATTCGCCAGGGCGGGCCTCGCGGTGGCGCTGATGAAGGGGCGCGCCTATTTGTCGATGGGCGGCACGTCGATGGGCATTGCCGGTTCGATTGTGGACCACGGGCTGTTCGAGCGTTACCTCGGCATGCGCGTGGAGTCGAAGGACATGACGGAATTTTTGCGCCGCATTGACGAGAAAATTTACGACGAGGAGGAGTATAAAAAAGCCCTCGCGTGGGTGAGGAAAAATTGCCAGGAAGGTCCCGACCACAACGCGCCGAAGAGCCAGCGCACGCGCGCGCACAAGGACGAGGAATGGGAGAAATCCGTCAAGATGGCGCTGATTATGCGCGATATGATGACGGGTAATCCGAAGCTCGTTGAAAAGGGTTTCGCCGAGGAGGGGGTTGGCAACAACGCCATCGTCAGCGGCTTCCAAGGTCAGCGGCAGTGGACGGATTACCAGCCCAACGGCGATTTCATGGAGGCGATACTCACGTCGTCATTTGACTGGAACGGCATCCGCGAGCCGCTGATGGTGGCGACGGAAAACGACGCGCTGAACGGCATCACCATGTTGCTGGGTTATTTGCTCACCAACAGCGCGCAAGTGTTCGCTGACGTTCGCACGTACTGGTCGCCGGCGGCGGTCAAGCGTGTCACCGGCTACACGCCGACCGGCGTCGCCAAGGGCGGGTTCCTGCACCTCATCAACAGCGGCGCGGCGTCGCTGGACGGCACAGGACGGCAGAGCGTCAAGGGCCGTCCGGCGATGAAACCGTTTTGGGACATCACGCCCGCCGAGGCTCAAAAGTGCCTCGACGCGACGAAGTGGCGCCCGTCCACCACGGAATATTTCCGCGGCGGCGGCTGGTCGTCAAACTTCGCCACCAAGGGCGGAATGCCCGTGACCGCGGCGCGGCTGAACATGGTGTACGGTCTTGGCCCCGCGCTGCAAATCGCCGAGGGGTGGACGGTGGAGCTGCCGAAGAAAGTCCACGATATCCTTGATAAACGCACCGACTCGACCTGGCCGACGACGTGGTTTGTCCCGCGCGTCACCGGCAGCGGCGTGTTCCGCGACGTGTATTCCGTGATGAACGCCTGGGGTGCGAACCATTGCGCGTTCAGTTGCGGGCACATCGGCGGCGACCTCATCACGCTGGCGGCGCTCCTGCGCATTCCGGTGTACATGCACAATGTCGCCGGGGAAAAAATCTTCCGTCCGAGTTATTGGAATTCATTCGGCACGGCGGATTTGGAAGGCGCTGATTTCCGCGCCTGCCAGGCGCTGGGGCCGGTTTACGGGGCGCGAAAATAACGTGATTGACGCCGCTGACGGTGAGCGCCGGGGCGCATCGTCAGCGGCATAATTTTGGAGAAACTATGTCCGCTGACCGTGTCGTTGGCAAAGAAGTGCAACTCATGGCGACGTGCCTGTGCGACGCTTTTTTTGACGATGTGGCAAAGGCGACGGTGCAGGTGTTGGAGTACCTTGGGTGCGCGGTGGAATTTCCCGAGGGGCAGACTTGTTGCGGGCAGCCGGCGTTTAACGCGGGGGACTGGCCGGCGGCGCGGAAGATGGTGCGGCATGTTGCCGGGACGTTCACCGGCGGCGCGCCGATTATTGTGCCGTCGGGATCTTGCGCGGCGATGCTGTTTCACGGGGCGCTGCTGGCGTTTGAACATGAGAATGATGTTCCCGCTGTTCGTGAACTGGGGCGGCGCGTCTGGGAGGTGTTGGACTTCATCGTCAGCGGGCTGGGCGTGAAAAAATGGGAGGGGGAGTGCCGCCAAAAAGTCGCGTTTCACAGTTCATGCCATTTGCGCGGCTCAGGCTCGGCGGCGGCGGCAAAACTTTTACTGGGGAGTTTGCGCGGGTTGGAGTGGGTCGAGCACGCCGAGCCTGAGCAATGCTGCGGATTTGGCGGGACGTTTTCGGTGAGTTTTCCGCATGTTTCGGCGGGCATGGGGCGGTTGAAATTGGAAAATATTCGCGCGGCGGAACCGGATTTGCTGGTGGCGGCGGACATGAGTTGTTTGATGCATTTGCGCGGCTTGTCGGAAAAACTGGGGCGTCCGCTGCCGGTGAAACACGCGGTGCAGGTGTTGCGCGACGCATTGTCAGCGGAGGGAAAAATTCATGGGTAATGCGACGATTTCACGTTTCGGGCAGCCGGTTGACCGATTTGCCGCCACGGTCAGCGGCGAGGTTTACGCGTCGGTGCACTCGGCGTCGGCGATTAAGTCGGACCAGCGGCGGCGGTTGTTGGAGCGGGATTTTTCCGAACCGCGG
>JAITHY010000036.1 GCA_031279715.1 Verrucomicrobiales bacterium
GTACACACCGGGTTTGTATCGGTCACGATTTTTCCACAGATCAAGTTGCGCGAGCGTTTGATTGGAAAAGCTGTTGCTCATCACGAAACTCGGATGACCGGTGGCGCAGCCAAGGTTCACAAGCCGACCCTCAGCGAGCAAGAAAATCTCGTGCCCTTGCGGGAACTTGTATTTGTCCACTTGCGGTTTGATGTTGGTGCGTTTGATGCCCTTGTAATTGTTCAACTTGTCCACTTGGATTTCATTGTCGAAGTGTCCGATGTTGGCGACAACGGCCTGGTCTTTCATCCTCGCCATGTGCTCGATGCGAATGATGTCCACGTTGCCGGTGGTGGTGATGTAGATGTCGCCGGCGCCCAGTGTGTCCTCAACGGTGGTGACTTCGTAGCCTTCCATCGCGGCTTGCAGCGCGTTGATGGGGTCAATTTCGCTGACGATGACACGCGCTCCCTGCCCGCGCAACGATTGGGCGCAGCCTTTGCCGACGTCGCCGTAGCCGCACACGACGGCGACTTTGCCGCTGATCATCACGTCAAGCGCGCGGTTCAGGCCGTCCACGAGCGAGTGGCGGCAGCCGTAGAGGTTGTCGAATTTCGATTTGGTGACGCTGTCGTTCACGTTGAACGCGGGGACGAGCAGTTTGCCTTTTTCTTGCAACTGGTAGAGGCGGTGGACGCCGGTGGTGGTTTCCTCGGACACGCCGCGCCATTCTTTGACAACGTTGTGCCAGTGCCGCGGCCGCTGACGGTGAACTTTTTTCAGCAACGCCTTGATGACGGCCTCCTCGTGGCTCTCGCCGGGCGTATTGACCCAGTCACTGCCGTTCTCCAATTCGTAGCCTTTGTGGATGAGCAGCGTCACGTCGCCGCCGTCATCCACGACGAGTTGCGGCCCCTTGTTGCCGCTGAACGTCAGCGCCTTCAACGTGCAGTCCCAGTATTCTTCCAGCGTTTCGCCTTTCCACGCGAACACGGGCACGCCGGATTTTGCGATGGCGGCGGCGGCTTGGTCTTGCGTGGAGAAAATGTTGCAACTCGCCCAGCGAACGTCAGCGCCGAGCGCCGTCAGCGTCTCAATCAACACCGCCGTCTGGATGGTCATGTGCAGCGAGCCGGTGACGCGCACGCCTTTCAACGGTTTGTTCTTCGCGTATTTTTCGCGAATGGCGATGAGTCCGGGCATTTCCTGCTCGGCGATGATGATTTCTTTGCGTCCCCAGTCGGCGAGTTTGATGTCTTTGATTTTGTAGTCGTTCATAAAGAGTTTTCAGTTTTCAGGGTTCAGTTTTCAGTTTTTTGGATTTAACATTGATTTGTTTGTTTATTGCGCGGGATAAGCCTCGCAGCATGGCACTGATTTCTTTGCTTTCGTTTTTCAGTTGTTCAAAATCTTTGGGATTTATCAGTTCCAGTTTTCTGGAAATGTACAGTTGTGTGCGTAATTCTCCACAAGAGCCTTGGGCAATGTTAAGAAAACGGAGGAATTCTTTTTTACTGTCGCGCTCGTGACCTTCAGCAATATTGGAAGGAATCGACAGTGAGGCACGTTGCGCTTGGTCGCGCAACGCATAGCTCGCGCAATCACCGTATAGCTTGAAAACATCAACAGCCAAACGGCAACCGCGCTGCCACACCGCTAAATCCTCAAACGACTGGTAACTCATACTGAAAACTGAACCCTGAAAACTATTTTGCCAACTTCTTGAGTTGCGCCACCTTGTCTGTCTTTTCCCACGGTAGCCCGTCCTTGCCAAAGTGTCCGTAGTTGGTCGTCAGCGAGTAAATCGGGCGGAGCAAGTTCAGTTGTTTGACAATGTCAGCGGGCTTGAAACTGAAAACCTGACTGACAGCGGCGAGGATTTTTTCATCGCTGACCGTGCCCGTGCCAAAAGTGTCAACATGAATGCTGACCGGATTCGGATAACCGATGGCATAAGCGAATTGCACCTCGCAACGCTCCGCGAGGCCCGCCGCGACGACGTTCTTCGCCACATAACGGCCC
Source organism: Verrucomicrobiales bacterium (assembly GCA_031279715.1). GTDB lineage: Bacteria > Verrucomicrobiota > Verrucomicrobiia > Methylacidiphilales > JAAUTS01 > JAIRPN01. Next base: position 2,002 of record JAITHY010000036.1, read on the forward strand.
ATGTATGCCGCCGAGCGGTCCACCTTCGACGGGTCTTTCCCGCTGAACGCGCCGCCGCCGTGCCGCCCCGTGCCGCCGTAGGTGTCCACAATAATTTTGCGTCCGGTCAAGCCCGTATCGCCCTGCGGCCCGCCGACCACAAAACGCCCGGTCGGGTTGATAAGATACTCGGTGTCCTTGGTGAGCATCTTCACCGGCAGCACTTTGCGGACAACATTGTTGATGATAAATTTCTCAATCTCGTCATGCTCAACGTCAGCGGCGTGCTGTGTCGAAACCACGACCGCCGTGATGCGCACCGGCTTGCCGTCCACGTACTCGACGGACACCTGCGACTTCGCGTCGGGGCGCAGCCACTTCGCCTTGCCCGCCTTGCGCAACCGTGTCAACTCGCGCCCCAAACGGTGCGCATACATGATGGGCGCGGGCATCAGTTCCGGCGTCTCGTTGCAAGCGTAGCCGAACATCAGCCCCTGGTCGCCCGCGCCCTGCTCGGCGGTTTTCTTGCCCTTCGCCTTGCGCGCGTCAACGCCCTGCGCGATGTCCGGGCTTTGCGCGGTGATGATATTGTTGATGAAAATCTTGTCCGCGTGGAATACATCGTCGTCATTCACATAGCCAATCTCACGAACAGCGTCGCGAATAATTTTCTCGAAATTCAACTTGGCCTTGGTGGTGATTTCGCCGCCGACGATGACGACGTTGCTCTTGGCGTAAGTTTCGCACGCCACACGGCTGTGCTTGTCCTGGGCAAGGCAGGCGTCGAGCACGGCGTCGCTGATGGTGTCGCAAACTTTGTCGGGATGACCTTCGCCAACCGACTCCGATGAAAAGATATAAGTTTTGGGCATGTCCAAAAAATAGAGGTTTCATCATCAGCGGGCAAGAAAAATATTGATATATCATGATAGATTGATAAATCTTTTAACAAGATGATTTCCAACCTCAAGCTGCTGTCCCTGCTGGCCGACCACACGCGGTTGCGCCTGCTGGCGATTTTGGAGCAACAGGAGTTGTCGGTGGCGGAATGTCAGGAGGTGTTGAACACCGGACAGTCACGCATTTCCTCGCACCTGTCGCAACTCAAGGCAACCGGAATTTTGCAATCGCGCCGTGACGGTCAGCGGATTTTTTACCGGTGGCACAACGACATGGATGCCAGCGCGCGGCAATTACTCGACGCGGCGTTGCATGCGGCGCGGGAAATTCCCGCCGCTGACCATGACGGCAAGACGTTGAAACTGGTCCTGAAAAAACGCCAGCGGCAAAGTCTGCATTATTTCAACGCCATCGCCGGGCGGCTGGGAAAGAATTATTGTCCGGGCCGTTCGTGGGAGGCGGTCGGCCACTTGTTAGTGCAGCTAGCCGAGCCACTGACGGTGGCGGACCTTGGCGCGGGCGAGGGCCTGCTGTCGCAAATGCTGGCGTTGCGGATGAAAAAAGTCATCGCCGTGGACATCTCGCCGCGCATGGTGGAAATCGGCGCGGAACTGGCGCGTGCGCACGGGCTGGATCGGCTGGAATACCGGCTCGGCGATTTGGAAGATCCGCCCATCGTCAGCGGCAGTGTGGATTTGGTCATTCTCAGCCAGGCGTTGCATCATTCCATCCAGCCGCAGCGGGCGCTCGACGCGGCGTTTCGCATCCTGAAAAAGGGCGGGCGTATTTGCATTCTGGATTTGAACGAGCATAATTTTGAAAAAGCCCGCGAATTGTATGCCGACCAATGGCTTGGATTCTCCACCGCCTCGCTGCTGCAAATGCTGCAACAAGCCGGCTTCCGCAATGTCAGCGTTGCCCTTGTGTCAAAGGAAAAACAGCCTCCGTATTTCCAAACTATTCTTGCCACCGCGCACAAACCCTGACCGTCCCGGCCGCTGACCTCACCATCAGCGGCTTGAAATCAAACCGCGCTCACTGACTGGCCCAGTTGGTAATCCATTTCAGATAAGTGGCATAACCTTTGGCGTTGGTTGAGTTGGTGGATGGGGCGGTGTCGGACGACTTGGCCGGGCCGGTGCTCCAAAGATCCGGGTCAACCACGTTGAAAAGCGATTTTTGATTGTTGGAACCCGATTTTCCAGAGGCGTCGTAATAATAGCCGTAAGGATTATTGTATGGGTCTTTAAAATAAGTGCCGTCCGAACTCACTTGGCTGGGTTTTACCTCAATGTATTGCGGGTAAGCAACCGTTTCAGTCTCTTTTAACGTTCGGCGTCCCAACAGACAGGCAAGCAAGAGTTGCCCGCCGTCTCCCCCGCTGACCGTCCCCCGTCCATCCGTATTTCTGCCGCTGACGGAGGGCGAATCACCAATGTAACTTTCGGTATTGGCACTGTACAAATCGTTGTCAATCTGAATACGCGTGGTGCTTGGATAATCGCCATTGTCAATCTTGTAACGCTCCAACGCCGTGTCCAGGGCGGCAATTTCACCCTTGGCGCGGTTACGCCGTCCGCTTTCCTGAATGGAGGCGCCCGCGCCCACAATCAATCCTGCCAGGATCCCGATAATGGTGATGACCACCAGCAACTCAATCAAAGTAAAGCCCTTTTTCATACCAACTTTATCCCGCTAACCATCACCACCAACTGGTGACGTATTTTTTTCTGTCACTGCCGCCATCACTCTCGCTGACAGGCGAGTTGGGTTGGGGGCCAACGGACCAAATGGCGAGCGAGGCATTGATGGTTTCATTTCCGCCGGTCTTGCTTGGCAAGCCGGTGATTTGATTGCTGTAGGTGCTATCCACCTTGACCCAATACGGATTGCGCCAAGGATCCATAAATCCCCCGGCCTCTTTCATGTCAGAACCGCCGTAAGGTTCTCCGCTGGCGGAGCACAAATCCCTTTTGTTAAATTGCATATAAACCGTCCCGCGCGGATTGCCCGCCTCCTGATCATTGACATATCCTATCAGCAAATGATAAAGCGAGCTTGAGTTGTATGAGGAAACCGGCGCTCCAGCGTCACTCGCCAAAAAAGTCGGCCAGGCGCCGTAATCAGCCTCATAGGCGGACAACGCCACCTTCAGGTTGCCCACCATCGCCCCGGCCTGCGCTCTTTTGGCTTTCTCAAGAGCGACGGAAATGACGGGCACGGACAATCCGGCAAGGATTCCGATAATGGTCACCACCACCAGCAATTCAATTAACGTAAAAGCAGATTTGGATTTGTTCATTGTGATGTACATAATTACAAGTTATTCCAATTTCCCAATCTTGTAAATGACAAAGATTTATTCCCTGACTGTCAGCGGGAACCGAAACGGCAGGGCTTGCAACAGGGAAACCATCCCCGCATACCCAAAACCCACGCAAAACAGCAGGAAGAACGGCAGCGACATCCACAACTGATGCTGCCAGCCGTACCACACAAACCACGCATAATAACCCGCCAGCAATAACTCCAACACCACCATCAGCGACTTTGTGGTGGAATATTTCTTGCCCCACCAAGTTTGCACCCGCGTCTGGATGCCGTACTTTGGCGTGCGCGTAAACTCCGACTGATGTCCAAACACCGCCTCCAACACCGCCCGCGCGTTGTTCAAACACAAGCCGACTCCCGTCGCTATCAACACCGGCACATATAACGGAATTAAATACCACGGCTTCCTCAACTCAACCAACACCGCACCGTAAAACACAAAAATCGACAGCGTCGCCAGACAAAAAACCGGCATGTCCATCATCAGGAACGACTCCCAACTAAACCCCGCCCGCTGAAACTCAGGTCTCACCATCAGCGCCAATATCGCCAGCAGCAAATACGCGAAATTCGACACCAAATGAATCATCGCCTCAAATTTAATCTTCACCGGCAGCGGGCTGCGCCAAATCACCGGCAGCAATTTGAAACAAGTCTGTATCGCCCCCTTCGCCCAACGATGCTGCTGCGCCTTGAACGAATTCATGTCCACCGGCAATTCCGCCGGCGTCTCCACCTCCGGCACAAACACAAACTTCCAGCCACGCAACTGCGCGCGATAACTCAAATCCAGGTCCTCCGTCAGCGTGTCATGCTGCCAGCCGCCCGCGTCATCAATGGCGGACTTGCGCCAAATCCCCGCCGTTCAGTTGAAATTGAAAAAACGCCCGCTGCGGTTGCGCGCCGTCTGCTCAATCAACAAATGCCCGTCCAACATCAGCGCCTGGATGCGGGTCAGCAAATTATAACCGCGATTGATATGCCCCCAGCGCGTCTGAATCATCCCCACCCGCGAATCGCTGAAATACTGAACGGTATCCAACAAAATATTTTTCGGCGGCACAAAATCAGCGTCGAAAATGGCGATGAACTCCCCCTTTGCCGACTTCATCCCGTTTTGCAAAGCCCCCGCCTTGAACCCCTCACGGTCAGCGCGACGAAGGTGCCGCACATCATGCCCCCGCCGCCGCAACTCCACCGTCAGCGCCGCCACCAACTCCGTCGTATCGTCCGTCGAGTCGTCCAAAACCTGAATCTCCAGCCGCTCCTGTGGATAATCAATCGCCGCCACCGCGCGCAACAAACGCTCCACCACGTAAATTTCATTAAACACAGGCAACTGCACCGTCACCAACGGCAACTCCGCCAGCCGCGACAACGGCTCAATCCGCCGCTGCCGATAACGGTAATACGTCCACACCATCCAAAAACGGTGAACGCCATAAACCGACAACAACCCCACCACCACCCCATAACCGGTTAACCAGAATATGCTGACACTATCCATAAAGCCAAAGATTAACTCTTGCCACTTCAGCCCGAAGGGTCAAGACTATTCCATAACATGGAAAGCATCCTGACTTTGGAACAATTACCGCTTTGGCGGCAAAAACAACGCGCACTGGGACGCACAGTCGTCGCCACCAACGGCTGCTTCGACATCCTCCACGTCGGGCATTTGCGTTACCTACAAGAAGCTAAAAAACTCGGCGACACGCTGATTGTCGGCGTGAACAGCGACGCCTCCACCCGCCAACTCAAAGGCCCGACGCGCCCCGTCAACGCTGAGGCTGACCGCGCCGAATTGCTGGCGGCGCTCAAGCCCGTGGACACCGTCAGCGTCTTCCCCGAAGTTCGCGCCACCCGTTTTCTCAACTTGGTACAACCCGACATTTACGTCAAGGGCGGTGACTACGCTGAGGATCAGCTTGACCAGGATGAAGTCGCCTCGGTTAAAAAACACGGCGGCAAAATTCACATCCTCAAACTAATCCCCGGAAGATCCACCACCAACATCATCAACCAATCCAAACGCCCCGCCATGCCGCCGCTGAAGCTCGGCATCCTCGGCTCCGGACGCGGCAGCAATTTCATCGCCATCAGCGACGCCATCGTCAGCGGCCAGCTTAACGCCGTCATCAACATCGTCATCAGCGACCTCGCCGACGCTCCCATCCTCAGCCTCGCCCGTCAACGCGGCTACCAGACCTGGACTTGCCCCAGGGGAAACTTCAAAACCAAACTCGAAACCGAAATCGAAACCGCCCTCGCCGCACAACTCCAAACCGCTGACGTTGACCTCGTCGTCCTCGCCGGCTACATGCGCGTCGTCAAACAACCGCTGCTGACAGCCTTCCCCGGACGCATCATCAACATTCACCCTTCCCTGCTGCCGAAATTCCCCGGCCTCAAGGCGTGGGAACAAGCATGGTCAGCGGGCGAAAGCGAAACCGGTTGCACCGTCCACTTCGTCAACGAAGTCATTGATGGCGGCTCCATCATCGCGCAGACAAAAACCCCAGTGTCAGCGAACGACACACCCGAAACCTTGCACGCCCGCATCCAAGTCGAGGAGCACAAACTTCTCCCCTCCATCATCCAGCGCATCGCTGACGGTGACATCCCGCTGCCATAAATCTGAAAAAAACATTTGCCCGCGCGCGAAACATTCGCTACCTTTCTCGCCTCGTTCAAACGCTTACCCGATGGTGTAACGGTAGCACAAGAGATTTTGGTTCTCTTTGTCATGGTTCGAATCCATGTCGGGTAGCCATTTGAAAATTTTCGCAAGTACCTCATTATCATCGTTTTTTCCGCTTAAATACTGGGATTGACGCGGGTAGTGGGGAAAATTAAGTGTCCCACCGCATACCACCAAACACCACTAATTTTTGACAAAATTTGACAGACTGTGGTATGTTACCATGTATGGCTGGCGATATTGTGACTATGCGCGGATTGCCGTTCCGCGTGTATCAAACCAAAAACGGGACGTTCAAGGCGTATTATAACAAGAAAGTTTTGCACCGCGCGACGCGGGAGAGGTTGCGGGTGGCGATGGATGTTCATGCGCGGCAGTTGCTCGGCGAACACGCGACGTTAACGCTGACGGTGGTCGAGGCCGCCGATTATCGCCACGCCCGCGACATCCTCGCGCCAGCGGGAGCGTCGCTGGCGGAGGCGGCTCGGCATTATGTGGCGGCGTTGGGGCAAATCCGGCAGCCGCTGACGGTCGGGGAGGCGGTGACGGCATTTTTGGCGGAGAAGCAGGGATTGTCGGGGGTGTATCATAATTTTTTGCGCTATGCGCTGGCCAAGGTGAGCGGGTTGGAGGCACGGCCGTTGCATGAGGCGGGCTGGGAGTTGGCGCGGCAGGCGCGCGGGTTGGCGTGGCGGGGGCGGGGTTTTAACAATGCGCGGGGGGCGCTGGTCACGTTCTGGCGCTGGGCGCAGGCGTGCGGGCATGTGCCGGATGAGAAGCGGACGCCGTTTGACGCGGTGCAAAAGAAACGGGAGACGGACGGGGAGGTGACGGTGTATTCGCCGGCGCAACTGGCGCGGTTGTTGGAGCTGGCAGATGCGCGGGCGCGGGCGTTTGTGTTTCTGGGGGCGTTTTTCGGGTTGCGCTCGGCGGAGATTATGCGGTTGACGGGCGCGAACATTGACTTGACGCACGGGGTGATCGAGGTGGCGGCGCACAAGGCGAAGACGAGGCAGCGTCGCTTGCAGTCGTTCCCGGCGGCGTGGCGCGGGCAGATGAAGAAGCTGGCCTTGCAAAAGATTTTCTGGCACCGCAACCGGTATGAGTATTTGCGGGA
>JAITHY010000121.1 GCA_031279715.1 Verrucomicrobiales bacterium
GTCAAAAATTCGCTGCTGACGGACGGCATGGCCAGTTTGAAGAAACAACTCGCCGAGCAAACCGGACAGGCAAGCGCGCAGGTGGCGGATTTGAAAGCGGAACTGGGCGCCGCGCATCAGCAACTCGCGGAAGCCGCCGCCAAACTGGCACAAAAACCACCGCTGCCAGTGACGGTCAGTTTTAGAGGCCGGCTTTTGTACAAAGGTTATGCAGCCAGATTTTCAACGATAATTAAAAAAGACATCCAAATTGTTGTTTTGGTAAAAAGCAGTTCTTCTGGCGAAACCAAGAGCTACAAAATGAACTTGGGTTCTCCATTTTCAGAATTGAGTGTTTCAGTTTTCAGCGGTGATGAACTCACGCTAAAACACACTGAATACGCGGACAGAACTGTTATTTGTCCGTAAGGATTTGGGGAGAAATTTATGAAAATCAATTTCGGTAAAATCTTTCGCACACTGTCACTATCAGCGGCATTGATGACTGGCACCACCATGACCGTCAGCGGGCAGGGATTGACCATAGTTACACATGGGTGGGATTGGCCGACGGACCCAAATGGTGGTTATATGCTGTGGACCAACACCATGGCCAATTCAATCTATACTGCAACGCCGTCATGGTCAGCGAAAGCGTATCATTGGTCATTTAGCTGGACGCTTAGCACCAGCCCGTATGACCCCAGTCCGATTTCCGGCAATAAGGGGTCAAATACTTGGACCCCAAGTGAGGCGTTGGACAATGGACGGGCATTGGGGAAATATATGGCTGACCAAGTTAATCTCAATCAATATAATGCCATTCACCTCATCGGACACAGTGCCGGCACAGGGCTGATTGCCGCTTATGCTCAAGAACTTCGTGCGCGTGGATACGATGGCATCATTCAATTAACTTCTCTTGACGCCTATACGCCGGATGCTGCCAGCATTACGAATTTGACGCAGGCAAAAACCGGAGGAAACCTCATAGAGCACTATCACGCTGACGATGTGTCTTCTTTGATTTCAAATACAGATGAAGATATCCCTGGTGCTCAAAATTATAAATGTCACCAATAAACATCCCGAAGACCATCCGACTATCATGCATTCATGGCCATATATGTATTATCAAAATACTATCGCCAACCCATCCTATGACCCAGGCTGCGGCTTCGCCCTCTCCATCGAACAATCCGCTTTCGCCAAAATGTGGGTCAGCGTCAGCGCCATGACCAATCTGGCGACAGTGCCCACCGCCAGCGGGGTCATGTCCGGGAAATTCAACTGGTATTCTGGCACCCTCAGCGGGCAGTTGGAAAACTATAGCCCCCAATTTGTAATCTCAAGTTCTGCGTCACGGTCAGCACCTGTCGTGCGCGATGGCGTGTTGCTCAATTTTTCCACGGTTACGCAAGCTCCGAACACGGACTTGCAACCTGCGTCAGACAGCAGCTACGTTTTCAACGGCACCGCCAGTGCAGTTTGGGAAATAGAGCGCACAGCACAAATCACAGGCACGGGTTACTTTGGCAATTACAATGGCGGCGTAGTTTTGAAAACCGGCGCAGGCGAGGCAGTCATCGGTCGTGGTATCGAACTTTACAACAACAGCGGCACGGTCAGGGTCAACGCCGGCGCGCTGACGGTCAGCGGTAGCGGGGAAAATCACAACGGCACGTTCACGGTTGAAAACAGCGCGCGGCTGAACATCGGCGGGCGTTACGAATTGCACGGCGCGAACCGCGTCACCGGCAGCGGCACGGTGAGCGTCAGCGGCGGCTTGGTCAGCGGCGCGGCGGGCGACTCGCTGAACGTCACCGGCGTGCTGATGATTGAAACTTCCGGCACGTTGCGGACGACCACCCTCAGCGTCGGCAGCGCGGGCAGGGTGGGCGTGCTCGGCTCCGTCGCCGCCAATAACATCACCGCTGACGGTGACTTCACCATCAACAGCGGCGGCGTGCTCAACATCGGCGGACTCGGCGGCGGTTTGGGCGTCACCACACTGGCGGGCGCGCTGACGCTCAGCAGCGGCGCGTTGCTGGCCTTTGACCTCGGCGCGAACGGTTTGTCTGACCAATTGAATTTGAGCAACGGCACCTTGCTGAACCTCAGCGGACAAAGTTTTGCCGACTTCCTGTTCAACCCGCTGACCGACATCTTCGCCACCGGGGGCACTTACACCTACAACCTCGTCACTGGCGACGTGAACAGCCTCAGCGGCTTCACCGCGCTGACCGGTCAGCTCAACGGCTTTGACGCTTTGCTGAGCCTCGACGAATTCAACAGCCTCCTGCAACTGCAAATCCACGTCATCCCCGAACCGTCAACATGGGCGCTGCTGCTGACCGGCGCGTTTGTCTTGATGTCGGGCCGCCGCCGTTATCCTGGCCTCCGCGGCAAATAAAGCCCTGGATTGAATGTCGATTCACCCCAGGTATTGCGCGGCATGAAAGGTTCAAAATTTCCGGCGAATTTCGTGGTTATGGCGATGGGCCAAAATCATTGCCGTCACATTATTTGTCCGCCCACTTTTTAACCGGACGACGGACGACCCCGCCCATCTCGTACAATTTTTGTTTGTTGTGAAGCAGGCGTCCGCGGCTGTAATCCGCCATGATATTATAATCCTTGCTCAAGAAAATCGCCTCCTCAGGGCAAACTTCCTCGCAAAACCCGCAATAAATGCACCGCGCCATGTCGATGACAAACTCCCTCGGCGCTTTCTCCACGTTCGCGTAGCGGCTGTCGGTGATTTCCCCCGGTGTGATTTTAATCGCCTTCGGCGGGCACACGAACTCGCACAACTGGCAACTCACGCATTTCTCCCGCCCGTCCTCGTCCCTCACCAGCGTCGGCGCGCCGCGATACCCCTCCGGCACCGGCCATCGCTCCTCCGGATACTGCATCGTCACCATCGCGCGGTCGGAAAAATCCATCAATGTCCGCTGACGGTTCAGCCTCGTGCGAAACACTATCGCCGTCAGCGTCCTGGCCAAATGCTTGAACGTAATGCCCAGCCCGGTCACCACCGCCGGAACATACAACGACTCCAGCCAATTGAGTTTGGGGCGTTTAACTATCATAGAGCCTACCAAGCTACAAAAATTCCGCCGCCGTGCAATGTCAATTTTTCCTTGGCTTGCGCCGCCGCTGATGGTGAAATTTGAGCCGCTGACCATGAAAAACTCTTTCCTCGGCAAGTTAATGGAGCGCGTTGAGCATCTGGAACCGGATGAACTCAAGGGCTACCTCCTGCGCATGGCGCGGGAAAACGGCTTGCTGGAGACGGTGTTCAACACCCTGCGCGAGGCGGTCGTGGTGCTCGACACCAATGGCCGCATTGAATATTGCAATCACGCGGTGCATAAATTATTGCCCATTCCCGCTGACGCTCCCACCGGCGCGCCGATTTCAAAATACCTGCGCGACCTCGACTGGCAGCCGCTGCTGATGAAAGGCCAGGCGACCAACAAAACACTGGAGTTGCGTTATCCCGAACCCCGCGTGCTGGAACTCCACCTGCTGCCGGTCGCGGGCGGCGCCAACGACGAATTCGTCGCCATCTTCCACGACATCACACAAAAACACGCCGACACCCGCGAAGTCATCGAGTCCGAACGTCTGCACGCGCTGACATTGCTGGCGGCGGGCGTCGCCCACGAACTGGGCAACCCCATCAACAGCATCAACATTCACCTGCAACTCATGGCGCGTGACGCCCGCCGCGCCGAACCCAGGCTGCGCGAAAAACTGCAAGAATCCATCCGCGTCGCGCGCGCCGAAATGGAACGCCTTGACGCCATCATCAACCGCTTCCTGAAAGCCATCCGCCCCACCGTTCCGGAATTCCACGACGCCAGCCTCGGCGTGGTCATCAAGGAAACCCTGGCGATTTTGCAAACCGAACTCGATGACCGCAACATCCTCGTCGAAACTGATCTCCCCGACCACCTGCCCCCGCTGCGGCTGGACGTCGAGCAAATCAAGCAAGCCTTCTACAACCTCGTCAAAAACGCCATGCAAGCGATGGACAGCAAAGGCCTCCTCACCATCCACGCCGCTGACCGCGGGGATTGCGTCGAACTGTCGTTCGAGGACAACGGCCCCGGCATCTCGCTGGAAAACCTGCCGCGCGTGCTGGAACCGTATTACACGACGAAAAAACGCGGCACCGGCCTCGGCTTGATGATCGTGCAACGCATCCTGCGCGAGCACGGCGCCGAATTGCAACTGGAAAGCCGCCACGGGCAGGGCACCATCGTCCGCATCCGCTTCCCGCTGGGGAACAAACAAATGCGGTTGCTGGAAAACAAGTGACACTGCCGCCCAGGCTCACCATCAGCGGCGCTTTCCCACGGTTGAAAATTTTCGCTCGCCCGCCGTCAGCGCCAGCGGTATTGTATCTCGCTGCCAGTCCATGAACGAACTCTTGCCAACCCTGCTGATTGTCGATGATGAAAAAGCCACCCGCGACGGTTTGCGCCGCGCGCTGGAAGAACACTTTGACGTATACCTCGCCGCTGATGAGCGTTCCGCGGGCGCCATCCTCGAAGCTGAAAAAATCGACCTCGTCCTCACCGACCTCAAACTCGGCGGCGACAACGGCATGAAAATTCTGGAGCAATGCCAGGCTCTCTCCCCGCAGCCGCTGACGGTGATGATGACCGCCTATGGCTCCGTTGATACCGCCGTCGAAGCCATGAAACGCGGCGCGTATGACTACGTCACCAAACCTGTCAACATCGACAAACTTGAAATGCTCCTCCTGCGCGCCCTCCGCAGCCGCAACATCGAGACTGAAAACCGGCAACTCCGCCAGCAAATCGACAAACGCCACGGCTTGGAAGCCCTCATCGGCAGCTCCCCGCGCATGACAGAAATCCTCGACCTCATCCGCCAGGTCGCCGACACCAAAGCCACCGTCCTCATCCAAGGCGAGAGCGGCACCGGCAAGGAACTCATCGCCAATGCCATCCACAACCTCAGCGCCCGCAAAACAAAACCGCTGCTCGCCGTGCATTGCGCCGCGCTGTCGCCGCAGCTGCTGGAAAGCGAATTGTTCGGGCACGAAAAAGGGGCGTTCACCGGCGCGTTCGAGAAACGCATCGGGCGTTTCGAACAAGCCAGCCACGGCACCCTTTTCCTTGACGAAATCGGCGAAATCGACACCGCCACGCAAGTCAAACTCCTGCGCATCCTCGGCGAGCACAAATTCGAGCGCGTCGGTGGCAACAAAACCATCGACACCGACGTCCGCCTCATCGCCGCCACCAACAAAAAGCTCGCGCTGATGGTGAAGGAAGGAACCTTCCGCGAGGACTTATTCTATCGCATCAATGTCATCAAAATCGAACTTCCCCCGTTGCGCGAGCGCAAGGAAGACATCCCGCTGCTCGCCGCCGCCTTCCTCGCCGAGTTCTGCAAGGAAAACAACAAGCCCAACCTGAGCCTCAGCCCCGCCGCCCAGGAGGCGCTGCAATGTTACAACTGGCCCGGCAATGTCCGCGAACTCCGCACCGCCATCGAACACGGCGTCGTCCTGTGCCGCGACAAAGAAATCCTGCTCAAAGACCTCCCCCCCGCCATCAAAAACAACGACACCCCGCCGCTGAGGGGAAACTCGCTGAACCTGACCGAAATGGAAAAAACCTCCATCGTCCGCGCCCTGGAACAATGCGACCAAAACCGCACCGCCGCCGCGAAACTCCTCGGCATCAGCCGCCGCACATTGCACCGAAAATTGAACGAATACCGCCTGGAGTAATTTATGCCTAAACTCGGACTGAACATCGACCATGTGGCCACGCTGCGGCAGGCCCGGTACCGCGACGTCAGCGTGGCACACCCGCTGGCGGAGCCGTCCCCGCTGACCGTGGCAAAAATCGCACTGGCCGCGGGCGCGCACTCCATCACGGCGCATTTGCGCGAAGACCGCAGGCACATTCAGGATGACGACACGCGCCTGCTCAACCAACTCAACGCGCCGCTGAACTTGGAAATGGCCGTGACCGACACGATGGTGGCAACGGCGCTGACAATGAAACCGCAAGACGCCTGCCTCGTCCCCGAAAACCGCCGCGAAGTCACCACCGAGGGCGGCCTCAACGTCAGCGGGCAATTTGACCGCGTCGCCAAGGCCACCCAAACGCTGACGGCGGGCGGCGTCACCGTCAGCCTGTTCATCGACCCCGATGACCGGCAAATCCGCGCCGCCAAGGACGCGGGCGCGCCGTGCGTGGAATTGCACACCGGCGCTTACGCAAACGCGCTGGCGCCCGCTGACCGTGAGAGGCAACTCGCGGCGTTGCGCGCGGCGGCGGAACTGGCCCGCAGCCTCGGCTTGCAAGTCAACGCCGGGCACGGGTTGAACTACTCCAACATCCCGCCCCTCCTCGCCACCGTGCCGCACCTTGACACGCTGAACATCGGCCACTCCGTGATTTCACGGGCGGTGTTGGTGGGCATTGAACAGGCGGTCAGGGAACTCGCGGCGCTGTTGCGTTAGAAAAAATTGAACCCCGTTTGCCCGGGCTAACGCGGTCATGGTCAGCGGGCGCGCGCCGGAGCGGCGCCACGGTTGTTGATCGCGCCGGGATTTTTCCATCGACGCCCCGGCGCCTTTCCGCTGTAATAATTTTCTTTATGGGCGAAACCATCCTTGGCACCGGACTCGACTTGGTCGAATGCGATCGCATCCGCGCTTCCGTCGAAAAATTCGGCGAACAGTTCCTCGCCAAAATTTTTCTGCCCGCTGAGCGTGACTACGCCAGCCGCCAGCGCTTCCCCCACCGCCACCTCGCCGCCCGCTTCGCAGCAAAAGAAGCGGTGAGCAAAGCGTTCGGCACCGGCATTGGGCCGCGACTCGGCTGGCGCGACATCGAGGTCAGACGCGACGCTGACGGTCAGCCACTCATCCAACTTCACGCCAACGGCGCGGAATTGTTGCGGCGGCGCGGCGGCGGGCGTCTCATCCTCAGCCTCACCCACACCGAACACTACGCCGCGGCGTCGGTCATTTTAACGGGAGCCGCCACATGAAAGTCGTGCCCTCAGCCACCATCCAAAGTTGGGAGCAAGACACCCTCGCCGCGGGCATCAAGGTCAGCGCTTTGATGGAACAGGCCGTGCTGGGCTGCTTCCGCTTCATCCGTGAAAAATTCCCCCGCCCCGGCGCCGCGATTTTTCTGTGCGGCAAGGGCAACAACGGCAACGACGGCTTGTGGCTCGCGGGACTGATGGCGGAACACGGCTGGAATGTCGAGGTACTGCTGACCGGGCCGCCGACTGAGCGCAAGTGGATTGACTCGGTGGAAATTAACTCGGCGCTGGCGCACGCGCAAACCTGGCCGCAGTTCCATTCCCATCACCTGAATGACCGCGTGCCCACGCTGGTGTTCGACTGCCTGCTGGGCGTCGGCGCAAACGGCGAGCCGTCGGGCAAGACGCGCGAGGTGCTCGACTGGTGGCAGACGCAGCGGAAACCGTGGCACGTCACCGTCAGCATTGACACGCCGTCGGGCTTGGACGCGAGCACGGGCGCGGCGACGGCATGCGCGTTTCAGGCTGACATCACGCTGGCCATCGGCGCGGTGAAGCAAGGATGCCTGCAGGGTGATGGCGCGAATATCGCGGGGCGCATTGTGCCGGTGCCGCTGACCATCTATCAGGATGACGCGGACAATTTCGCGGATTTCTTCGACTTGCCCATGGCACGCGAACTCGCCCGCGTGCTGCCACCGACGGCGCACAAGTACCAACGCGGCGAACTGGCGGTCTTCGCCGGCAGTCCCGGACTGCTCGGCGCGGCAGTGTTATGTTCCCGCGCCGCGTTACGAGCGGGAGCGGGCGTGGTGCATTTGTTCTGCCATCCGGATTGTTACTCACAACTGGCCCTCGGCACGCCGGAGGTGATGGTCACACCATGGAACGGCGACATCATCCCCGCCAAGGCCGCCAGCGCTGACGCCTGGATCATCGGCCCTGGTTTCGGCACGGACCAGGCCGCCGAGCGCAAGTTCTCGCTGCTGCTGAGATCCGCCTCACACCCGCTGTTGCTGGACGCCGACGCGCTGTTCCTGCTCAACAACCAGTCGCAACTGATTTCAACCCGCAAAACCCCCATCACGCTGACGCCGCACGAGGGCGAGTTTCAACAACTACGCGGCAGTCCGCTCGCTGACCGTCAGGCGTCATCGGCGACGTGGATTAAAAAACATCCGAATACGATTTTGGTGTTGAAAGGCGCAAACACACTGGTCACGGAATATCATCACGCGCCATCGTACAACGGCAGCGGCAATCCGGGGCTGGCAACGGCGGGGGCGGGCGACGTGTTGTCCGGCGTCATCGGCGCGCTGCTGGCGCAGCGCATGGCGCCGTTCGACGCCGCGCGGCTCGGCGTTTACTGGCACGGATTGGCGGCCGACTCCGCCTTGTGCGCCCAAGCGGAGCAAACGCTGATGGCGGGGGACCTCATTCACCACTTGGGCGGGGCGTGGCAAAAAATCCGGCCGCTCTTGTAACCTGTTATGCCCTTTGCGAAACATAAAATCCGGCGCGGCATCCTTCAGTTATCGGATGGCCTCGCCGCCGGACTGGCATTTTTGACGGCGCTGTTCGTGCGCATCCATCTGCCGCAGGGTTTCTTTTTTCTGCAACTGCACGACGCCGGCTTCAACGTCAACTATTTGTGGTTCCTCATGCCCATCGCCCTGCTCACGGCGTTCACTCACACCAAAATCGGCTTCTACCACCTCGGCTCCAACCAACGGCGAGGCGAGGTGTTAAACCTGTGCATCCAGACCTCCACTTTTGTCCTGGTCATCGTCGTCATCGGCATGTTCATCGGGAACATCAACTTTCTGGCCCGATCCGTGTTCCTGATTTTTATTCCGTTGTGCGCGTTGTTTCTGTTTTTGCGTCATGAGTTGTTCCGCCAGTTCATCGCCAAACGCGCCACGCGCCAGCGGCAAAATTTGCTCCTGGTCAGCGACCGCCGCAGCCAGACCAACTGGCGGACGGAACTGGGCGAGCATCCTGAGTTTGACCTGAACCTGGCGCATGAGTTGCAAATCGCCGACGCTGACAGTGACCATTTCGTCCGCACACTGCACGACGAGGCCATCCACCTGGTCATTTTCGACATCAGGCACACCTCGTTTGAAAAAGTCGCGCAACTCATCCGCGCCGCTGAGGATGAGGGCGTCGAGGCGTGGCTCACCACCAATTTGTTCGACACCCGCATCGCGCAGGTCAAAGTCGATTACTTCCTCAACCATCCCGTCCTTATCTTCCGCTCCACGCCCGACGGCTCGCTGCAAATTTTCGCCAAGGGCATCATCGACCGCGCCGGCTCATTCCTGCTTCTGGCGCTGTGCGCCATCCCCATGCTCATCATCAGCGTCCTCATCAAGCTCAGCGACCGCGGCCCCGTCCTCTTCAACCAGAAGCGCAGCGGCTTGCACGGACGCCCGTTCATGATGCGCAAATTCCGCTCCATGGTCGCCAACGCCGAGCAACTCAAAACCGAACTCAACCACCGCAACGAAATGTCCGGCCCTGTCTTCAAAATCACCAACGACCCGCGCATCACCAAAATCGGCCAATTCCTCCGCAAGACCAGCCTCGACGAACTGCCGCAACTCCTCAACGTCCTCAAGGGCGAAATGAGCCTCGTCGGACCGCGCCCGCTGCCGGTGTACGAAACCCTCGCCATCAGCGAAAACGCCCAGCGCCGCCGCCTCAGCGTCAAACCCGGCATCACCTGCCTCTGGCAAGTCACCGGCCGAAACGAAGTCAACACCTTTGAGGACTGGGTCAAACTCGACCTCGAATACATCGACAACTGGACCATCTGGCTCGACATCAAAATTTTACTGAAAACCATCCCCGCCGTCCTCCGCTTCCACGGCGCGAAATAAATGAAACCGCTCCTCCTTGACCAACTCCCGTCAGACTGGAACCTCGGCGACGCCCCCGCCTACCGCCGCCAACAACTGACCGAATGGATCTTCCAAAAGCGCGCCGAAACCTTCTCCCGCATGACCAACCTGCCCGGACCCTTCCGCCAACGCCTCTCCGCTGATTATGAGATAACCGCCCTCACTCACGTCCGCACCCAAGGCTCCCGCGACACCACACGCAAATTCCTCTTCCGCCTCGCTGACGGTGACTTCATCGAAAGCGTCCTCATCCCCGCCAACCCCGCGCTCCACGGCGAACGCGCCGACCGCTTCACCCTGTGCGTATCCTCCCAAGTCGGCTGCGCCTACGGTTGCAAGTTCTGCGCCAGCGGCCTCAACGGCTGGCGGCGCAACCTCACCCCGTCCGAAATCCTCGCCCAAATCATGCAAACTGAAAAACTCAGCGGCGAAAAAATCACCAACCTCGTCTTCATGGGCATGGGCGAACCACTCGCCAATTACGACCACCTCATGCGCGCCATCGCCGTCATCAACAGCGACTGGGGCCTGAACATCGGCGCGCGCCGCGTCACCGTCAGCACCAGCGGCATCGTCCCCCGCATCCGCGACCTCGCCGACCAGCCGCGCCAGCTGCGCCTCGCCGTCAGCCTGCACGGCGCTGACAATGACACCCGCAACCAAATCATGCCCGTCAA
Source organism: Verrucomicrobiales bacterium (assembly GCA_031279715.1). Taxonomy (GTDB): domain Bacteria; phylum Verrucomicrobiota; class Verrucomicrobiia; order Methylacidiphilales; family JAAUTS01; genus JAIRPN01. The sequence goes on from JAITHY010000121.1 coordinate 10,607, forward strand.
CAAAAAATATCCCCTCGAACAACTCCTCGACGCCTGCGCCTACTACCGCGAAAAAAAATCGCAAATGCTCACCTTCGAATACATCCTCATCCGCGGCCTCAACGACACCCCGCGACAAGCCGCCCTACTGGCCGCCCACGCCAGCCGCCTCAACGCCAAAATCAACCTCATCCCCTGCAACCCCGTCAAAGGCCTGCCATGGCAACACCCCGCTGACCGTGACATCAAAACCTTCGCCGCCATTCTGAAATCCGCCGGCATCACCGCCACCATCCGCCTGGAAAAAGGCCGGGACATCGACGCCGCCTGCGGACAACTGCGCCTGGCAGAACTTAACCGCCAAAGCGCGCAATACCACGGCCCAACCCGGCCGCTGATGATGACGACGGATTGACCTTTTCACTGTTGGCGTTAAACTTTCCAGCGTCACCTTATGTTGATACGCGAAATATTAAACCAGCGGCAGCCCACGTTCAGCTTCGAGTTTTTCCCGCCGAAAAACGACGCCGAGGCTGAGACCTTGTTTCATACCATCGCCGATTTGATGCCGCTGAAACCCGCCTCCGTCAGCGTGACTTACGGCGCGGGCGGCTCAACGCGCGACCGGACCCACCAACTCGTGACACGCCTCTCCCAGGAAACGGACCTGACCGTGGTGGCGCATTTGACCTGCGTCGGCGCTGACCGTGACGAAATCAAAACCATTCTCGAACGCTACGACCAGGGCAACATCCGCAACATCTTCGCGCTGCACGGCGATCCGCCGAAAGGCTCACCGTCAGCGGCGGCCCAAAGTTTCCCCCACGCGGCGGATTTGGTCGCGTTCATCAGGCGACATTTTCCGCGCCTCGGCATCGGCGTCGCGGCTTTTCCCGAGGGACATCCCGCCACGCCGAACCGCCTGCGGGAAATTGATTATTTGAAAGCCAAGGTGGACGCGGGCGCGGACTACCTGGTAACCCAATTGTTTTTCGACAACCGCGATTTTTACGATTTCCGCGAGCGTTGCGAATTGGCGGGCATTCGCGTGCCCATCATCGCGGGCATCATGCCGCTTGCCACTTTGTCCGGCATGAAACGCACGGCGGAACTGGCGGGCGGGGCGCGCTTCCCCGCGCCACTGCTGAAGGCCGTCGCCCGCGCCGCTGATGATGACGCCGTCGCCCGCGTGGGCGCGCACTGGGCGTCGGAACAAGTGCGCGACCTCATCGACCACGGCGTCAGCGGCGTTCATTTTTATACCTTAAACAAAGCCGGGGCGACCCGGAAAATTTACGAAACGCTGAACCTCTAACACTCGCTGACCATGACCGAGAAAAAAAAGAAAAACGCCTACACCACCGGCAACGCCGCGCTGGAGGCCAAAATCGACGAGTTGCTAAAACTCGCCAATGTTGGCGCTGACTATGACAAGTTCCGCGAAATGCTGGTGACGGTTCTGAAATTCAACGACGACCATCCCTCGCCCGCCGACGTTTACCAAATGAACATCGCGTTCAAGGAAATGCGCTACGCCGGAAAAATTTTCCAGCCCTACGCCGCCGACAAAAAAATCTGCGTCTTTGGATCCGCCCGCACCCAACCGGAGGAAGGGGCGTACCGCGCGGCGCACGACTTCGGCAGGCTGATGGTGGAAAGCGGCTACATGGTCATCACCGGCGGCGGCGACGGCATCATGGGCGCTGCGCAGGCGGGCGCGGGACGCGAGCGCAGTTTCGCGCTGAACATCCAGCTGCCCTTCGAGCAAAAACCGAACACCACCATCATCGGCGACGCAAAACTCATCACCTTCCGCTACTTTTTCACGCGCAAGCTGAACTTCGTGAAAAACGCCGCCGCAGTCGCCCTCTTCCCCGGAGGCTTCGGCACAATGGACGAGGGCTTTGAGGTCATCACGCTGATTCAGACGGGCAAGACGCCGGTCATTCCCGTCGTGTTCGTGGACGAGCCGGGCGGAAATTTCTGGACGACGTTCGAGCGTTATCTGCACGAGCATTTGCTGCGCGACGGCGTGATTTCCAAGGACGATTTCAAATTGCTGAAGTTCACCGACAATCTCGCCGAGGCGCGGCAGGAGGTTTTGAATTTTTATTACAACTTCCATTCATACCGCTACGTCGGCGACGAATTGGTCATTCGCCTGCAACGCGAGGTGCCGCCCGGCGCCATCCGCCGCCTGGAGGTGGATTTTGCCGACATTCTCGACGCGCCCAACTCCATCCGCCCGGGCAACGCCTTGCCGGAGGAAATTAACGAGCCGGAACTCGCCGGCCTGCCGCGCCTGCGCCTGAAATTCGACCGTCGCACCCACGGGCGGCTGCGGGAACTCATTGACCGCTTGAACCAGTTCTGAACCATGATTAAAAACATCATCTTTGATTGGTCGGGAACACTGGTGAACGATTTTCCACCGGTGCTGGCGGTCACCAACCAAATTTTCCGGCACTACGGCAAACCCCCTCTCGGCGAGCGCGAATTCCGCGAGAAGTTTTGCCTGCCGTTTGCGGAATTTTACGCCCGCCACCTGCCGGAGGCGCCGATGAGCGAGTTGAACCTGAAGTTCAACGACTCGTTCAAACTGCTGGAAGCCGACACGCCATTGCTGCCCCACGCCAAAGACATCCTGGAATATTGCCGCGCCAGGGGCGTCAAATTATTTTTGCTCAGCAGCATCCACGCCGAACACTACGCCGCGCAATCCGCCCGCCTCGGCATCAAGGATTACTTCATCAAGGCATGCGTTCAAGTTCGCGACAAACGCGAGGTCATCCACGCGCTGCTGGAGGAGTTCGGACTGAATCCGCGCGAGACGCTGTTCGTCGGCGACATGGAGCACGACATCGCCACCGCCAAGCACGGCGGCATCCTCAGCGCCGCCGTCCTGACCGGCTACAACACGCCGCCCATGCTCCAAGCCGCCGGACCTGACCTAATCTTCGAGAACTTGCTCGACTTGAAAAATTATCTCCATGCCCGACCACATTCACATTGACCGGCTCACTGTCAGCGCCCGCATCGGCGTGACGGATGCGGAACGCGCCACAGAACAACGGTTGGAAATTTCGCTGACATTCCCCGCGCCCACCGTCAGCGCCGCGGCCGCCGGGGATGACTTGGCGCTGACTGTGGATTATCGCGCCGTTTGCGAGACCCTCAGGCGTGTCGTCGGCGAGCGCCAGCGGCGGCTGCTTGAGACGCTGGCGGAGGATCTCGCGGCAGCGGTGCTGGCGGAGTTCAACGTCAGCAAAGTCGCGGTGGAAATTCGCAAGTTCATCATCAGCGACACCAATTTTATTGGCTTGAAGATTGAACGAA
>JAITHY010000137.1 GCA_031279715.1 Verrucomicrobiales bacterium
CGCTGAAATCGTGCGGATGCCCTCGATGTGAATGTCCTCCATCTTCACCCAAAAGCCGTACGACAGGGAGGCCAGAATCGCGGCTTTGTGGGCTGTGTCAATGCCGTCCACATCGAGGCTCTCGTCAGCCTCGGCGTAGCCCAGCCGTTTCGCCTCGTCGATAATTTCCCCGTATGCCTTCCCTTCGTTGGCCATGCGTGTGAGGATGTAATTGCAGGTTCCGTTGATGATGCCGTGAATGCTCGCGATGTGATTGGCGACCAGCCCCTCGCGCAGCGCCTTGATAATCGGAATTCCGCCGCCGACGCTGGCCTCGAAATAAATGCCGGTCCGCTGACGGTCAGCCAGCGCGAACAATTCCTCGCCCGCGTGCGCGAGCAAGGCCTTGTTCGCCGTGACCAGCGGCTTGCCCGCTGATAGTGAGGCCTTCGCCACCTCCAGCGCGAGCGTCTTCCCGCCCATCAATTCAACGATCACCCGCACCTCATCGTCAGCGAGGAGTTTTTTCCAATCATCCGTCACCACCGCTGACAATGATTCCGGCACGCGCGCCGCGTTGGGTTCGGCGATGCGTTTGATTTGCAAGTCAATCCCCGTCCGTTCCGCAATCAAGTCATGATTTCGCAACAAATGTTTGACGAAGCCGCCGCCGACCACGCCGCACCCGATGAGTCCTATGCCAACCGTTTTCACAAGCCGAATATGAAACCAGCGCCGACGCGGAAATGCAATCCCTAAAAACGCCCGCCGCGCCTCATTCCGCGATTTTTCAAGCAGTCCCGGCATCGCGCGGGGCTATCCCTGCGTGGTCTTGATTTCGATGATGTCGTGCGGCGAGGCCTCGCGCTGCCCGGCCGTGGTAACGCGCACAAAACGCGCCTTTCGTTTGAGTTCGTCAAGATCAGCGGCGCCAAGATACCCCATGCCGCTTTGAATGCCTCCCGCGAGTTGCGCCAGCACTTCGTCCAACGAGCCGGAGACTTCCTTCAACGCCTCGACCCCCTCGGCGGTCGCCTTGCGGTTGAGGTCTTTGGATTCGTGCCCGTAACGCGCCGCGCTGCCCGCCTTCATCGCCTCCATGCTGCCCATGCCGCGATATTGTTTGTACGACTTGCCGTTGATTTCAATAATCTTGCCCGGCGCCTCCTTGCAACCGGCGAGCATCCCGCCGCAGATGACGGCGTCGGCGATGGTCAGCGCCTTGACGATGTCACCGGACTTGGTGATGCCGCCGTCAGCGATGACGCGGACGTTGTTCTTTTTCGCCAGGCGGCTGCCGACGTACAGCGCGGTGAGTTGCGGCACGCCGACTCCGGCGACGACGCGCGTGGTGCAGATGGAACCGGGGCCTTGTCCGACCTTGACCGCGTCAGCGCCCGCCTTGGCGAGAAACTCGACGCCCTCGGCGCTGGTGACGTTGCCTGCGATGATGGTCAGCGCGGGGAAATGCCGGCGCACCAACCGCACCGTCTCGCCGACACCAACGGTGTGCCCGTGCGCGGTGGAGATGGCGACGGCATCGACGCCTTCCCTGGTCAGGTTGGTGAGGTGCGCGAGAATGCGGTCAACATCCAACCCGCCGTCAGCGACGCGCGGGGCGCTGATGGCGACGCCGCAAACAAGGCGGAATTTATCGTCGCGCGCGGCGCGGTGGTGGGAGCCAGCTTCGCCGGTGATGCGCTCAATGTCGCTGAGGGTGAACATCCCGCGGATTTTGTCATTCTTGTCCACGACGAGCAATTTGTGGATACCCATGTGGTCGTTGAAAAATTTGTCCGCCGTCGCGATGGGGTTGCCGCCCAGCTTGGTGTCGCTGACGGTGAACACCTCCTTGCGCGGCGCCATCGCCTCGCTGACGGTCTTGCCGGCGTAACGCTCGCGCACGACGTGTCCGAACAACAGCCCCGCCAGCGTGCCATCGTCAGCGGCGACGGGGAAGGTGCTGAACTTGTACCCGCGCTCGCCAATCATGGCCAGAACGTCACCGATACGCTGGCTCGGCTTGACGGTGATGGGTTCTTGAATCAAGCCGTGGACGTGATTTTTGACGCGGGCGACCTGCTTGACCTGCTGCCGCTCGGTCATGTTGTAATGGATTAGCCCCAGCCCGCCGTTGAGCGCCATGCCGATGGCCATTTCCGCCTCGGTGACGGTGTCCATGTCAGAGGAGATGATGGGCAGCTGCAACCGGAGTGAATCGGAGAGGCGGGTCTCCAGCTTGGTTTGGCGCGGTAAAATTTCGGAATAATTCGTCGCCAGCGAGACGTCATCGTAAGTGAGCGCCCGTCCCGCCAGCGACTCGAAAAAATCCCCGGCATTGAGGTAATAGCGGTTTTTGTTGACCTTGGGGGTGGGACGATGTTTAGGAGCCATTAGACAGGAAACAACATCAGCGCGCGTTTGGCAAGGGAAAAATGAGGGGGCCGCCTTTGTGTCCGCCAACGCTGAGCATCACTCTTCGTCAACGTCAGCGTCGCTGCGTTTCTTGCCTTTCAAAAAGGCGCTGACGAAGGCGTCGAGTTCGCCGTCAAGCACAGCCTGCACGTTGCTGGTCGCCTCGCCGGTGCGCAAGTCTTTCACCATTTGATAGGGTTGCAAAACATACGAGCGAATTTGCCGGCCCCAGCCGATTTCACCCTTCTCACTGTAATGTTTCTCCAGTTCGGCGCGTTTTTTGTCCATCTCCATTTCGTAGAGACGGGATTTGAGGACTTTCATCGCGGCGGCGCGGTTTTTGATTTGCGAGCGCTCGTTCTGGCACGTCACCACCAAACCCGTGGGCAAGTGCGTGATGCGCACGGCGCTGTCGGTGGTGTTGACGCCCTGCCCGCCGTGGCCGCCGGCGCGATACACATCCACGCGAATGTCCTTCTCCGCCACCTCGATTTCCACATCGTCGTCAATCTCAGCGATGACATCCACCGACGCAAACGAAGTCTGCCTCTTTCCCGCCGCGTTGAACGGTGAAATGCGCACCAAGCGGTGAACGCCCGTCTCCGACTTCAAATAACCGTATGCGTTTTCCCCCTCCACCGTCAGCGTGACGCTCTTGATGCCCGCCTCCTCGCCCTGCAAAATGTCCATGACGCTGACCTTGAATCCGCGCCGCTCGCAATACCGCTGGAACATCCGCAGCAGCATGTTCGACCAATCGCACGCCTCCGTGCCGCCCGCGCCCGCGTGAAGACTTAGAATCGCGTTGGCCGCGTCGTGCGGGCCGGCCAGCAGGAAACCGACCTCCAATCGGTCAAAATCGCCGCTGACCGTGACAAATTCTTGCTCCAATTCCCGCTGCGACGCCTCGTCTTCGCGCGCCATTTCCTCCAGTAGCGGCAAGTCGCTCACACGCCGCTCAATGTCAGCGAACGTTTTGATTTTCTCCCGTAATCGTGTGGCCTCGGACATGATTTTCTGCGCTTCCTCGCGTCTGTCCCAAAAGCCGCTGACGGTCATCTGTCGTTCAAGCTCGGCGAGCCGTGTTTGCAATGTCGCCGGGTCAAAGAAACCTCCCGAGCTGGCGCAGCCGGCTCTGCAAATCGGGAATATCAATCTGAATATTGGTAGCCATAAACCGTCAATGCTAGCGCTAATCCACGTCACTGGAAAGAATTGTTTA
>JAITHY010000164.1 GCA_031279715.1 Verrucomicrobiales bacterium
CATCCACAACGAATGCATGCGTTTGTCTTGCTTTTTGGGGTAAATCGCCCGCCATCCCATCAAAAAGGCGGCTTATGGTTCCCGTCCATTTCAACGCAGGTTATCGCCATCAATTCAAATTAGATAGTGTCTACGAATTTCGCGTAAAGATAAAAGCGGTAACGAGGTGCACCAGAGCGAGGAAGGAATCGGCCAGTTTGTCATAGCGGGTGGCGATGCGGCGAAAGTGTTTGAGCTTGTTGAAGAAGCGTTCCACCCGATTTCGCTCGCGGTAGGTCTGGCGGTCATAGGCAGGCGGTTGTCTGCGGTTGCACTTGGGCGGAATGACCGGATCAATGCCGTCGGCGGCCAGGGTTTCACGAATGGCGTCACTGTCGTAGCCCTTGTCTGCGGCCGCTTGGTTGAGCACATTTTCCGGATCCACTGCCTGATATAATGACGCAAACGCACTGCAGTCATTGATGTTGCTCGGCGGTTAGCAGTAGTGCGGTGGTGTAATTTTCATGCGGGCAAACCGCGTGAAGCTTGGTGGTTAGCCCGCCACGAGAGTGTCCCAGAGCTTGGTCGCCACTATTTTTTTGGGCGCTCCGGCGGTATGCTGATGTGCCCGCACCGTGGTGCTGTCAATAAACAAATTGGTGGCAACCGCAAACTCTTCCCGTTGCAGAAACTGCCATAATTTGCGCCAGACTCCTCGTTTTTGCCAACGCTGAAAGCGGGTGTGGACCGCGTACCACTTGCCGAATACCACCGGCAAATCCCGCCACGGACTGCCCGTACGAGCCAACCATAATACTGCTTCGACGGTCAGCCAACGCCGCCGGGGTGACCGCGGCAGAATGCTTGGCCTGTGCCAAGCCCGCACTTAATTCCCGCCAACACCGATCACTGGTGATTCGCCTGACTTCGTCTTTTGCCATCCCCAGCTTAAACCAGATTTCCCTAACTTTGTACAGCCAATTTGTAGACATAGCCTAGGGCTAATCGACATTCAAAGGCGCCAGCGGCGCAGAGTGGAGTCCGAATCTCGACGGCGCCCGCGCGGAAATCAGAGTCGGAATTACTTGGAAACTCAACGCTGCCCATCACCTCGGTCTCGACTACGAGGCGAGTTTCGGCGACAAATTCGACAAACCCCGGGGACTGACGACGGGCTATCGTTATTAGGTCTAAAGGCAATTGACGGCGCAGATTAACTCCGTTTTTCACAGATTAAAAAAATTCAAAAATTTGGGTTAATTTGGATCGCGATTTTAATTTTTCTTTTGCGTGAAGAACAGCAAACGCAGACTGTTCAATATCACGATCACGGTGCTGCCCTCATGACCGATAACGCCGATTGTCAGTGGTATCCAACTGCCAAGGGCGGCGGTGACGAGGATGGAGATGACGCCCAGCGAAATGAATAAGTTTTGCTTGATGACCTGACGCGATTTCACGCTGAGATCATAGGCATATTTGAAATTTTCAAGTTTATCCTGGGTCAGGATGATGTCGGCTTGCTCCAGCACGGCGTCGCTGCCGCGCAAGCCCATGCCCACCGCGACGTGCGCCGCTGCCAGTGACGGCGCGTCGTTCACGCCGTCGCCGATCATTGCGACGCGCTCGCCCGTCCGCTCCCACGCTTGGATGGCGGCGACCTTGTCCTCCGGTTTTAATCCGGCGCGGAATTCGCACCCAAGCTGGCGCGCGACTTTTTCCGCGGCCTCCGGACGGTCGCCGGTGAGCATGGTTACTCGCAACCTGTCGGCTTGCAACTCCGCCAGCAGCGAGGCGCTGTTTTCGCGCACGCTGTCGCGCAACAGCACCCGCCCTTTGAAATCACCCGCGTCAACCAGCGCCTCGGTCACGCCCTCTTCTGGCTTGGCGAATGAGGACATCCAATCAGCATCAGCGAACAACCCGCGCCGTCCCAATTTCACCTCACGCCCGCCGACGCTGCCGCTGACGCCCAACCCCGTGATGGAGTGAAAATTCCCCACCCTCAGCGCGCTTTGAAAATGCCTGGCGATGGCGCGCGAAACAGGATGTGTCGAGTTGCGTCCCAGCGCGGCGGCGGTTTGGCACAAGTCCGCCTCACGGTCAGCGGGCATGGCCTCGACGGCGATGACCGCCAGTTCGCCCGTGGTCAGCGTTCCCGTTTTGTCCAGTGCGATGCGTTTGACCTCGGCGAGTTTTTCAATCGCCGCGCCGCCGCGAAACAACACCCCGCGTCGCGCCCCCGCCGCGATGCCCGCGAGAATCGCCGACGGAATCGACAGCACCAGCGCGCATGGTGACGCCACCACCAGCAGCGTCATTGCGCGGTAGAACGCCGACCGGTCACCGTCAGCGGCGAAGAACGGCGGATGCCCCAGCGCCAGCCACCACACGAAGAACATCACCGCGCACGCGCCGAGGATGAAGCAGGTGTAACCGCTGCTGAATTTGTCGGTGAAGCGTTGGGACGGCGCCTTGCTTTCCTGAGCCTCTTGAATGAGCCTGATGATTTTCGCCAGCGAGCTTTCGCCCACGGCGCGCGTCGCGGTGCAGTCCACCGCGCCCCATAAATTTAGCGTGCCGGAGAAGACTTCATCGCCGCTTCCCTTGTCCACCGGCAGCGACTCGCCAGTCAAGCTGGCTTCGTTGACCGCGGTCATGCCGCTGACGATGACGGCGTCAACGGCGAATTGCTCGCCCGGTCGCACCCGCAGCGTCATGCCCGGCTTGATGGCCTCGACGGGCAGCCGTTGCTCCGCGCCGCTGACGATGACGGCGGCTTCTTTCGGCGCGTCCCTGAACAAACTGTCAATCGCCCGTTTGGTCCGCGCCATGGCCAGTTCCTCCAGCGCCCCGCTTGACGAAAACAAAAACAGCAGCACGCCGCCCTCCCACCAATGTCCGATGACCGCCGCGCCGACGGCGACGCACAACATCAAAAAATGAATATCCAAAACTCTTTTCCGCAGCAATGCCCACGCTTCCGTCGCCGGATGCCAGGCCCCCGCGATGAAGCCAAGGAGATAGCATCCCATTGTCAGCGGCGAATGCGCGCCGAGTGTTTTTTCCAAAATAAACCCCGCCAGTATCAGCGCTCCGCACACGCCCGCGAAACCCATGTCGCGCTTCCATTCGTCAAGGTCGTCTTGGTGCGCGTCCTTGAGCAATCCTTCGCCCGTTTCCCCGGCCCAGTTGAACTGACCCCATTTCCAAAATCGCGGCGCCGTGGCGCACGATTCTTTTTCCACCATCACGCCCGCGTCCGGCATGGCGACCATGCGGATACCGGCGGGTGCGCTTTGCCGCCGGCACACCAGGCATCCCGCGCCCTGCTTTTCCGGCAAGCAGTCGCGCGGCGAGAAGCGACGGGCGATTTCCTCCAGGCGCGACCGGATTGTTGTGAGGTTGATTCCGGTTTGGTAGGCGAAAGAGATTTTTTTCTCCGTCGCGTCGAGCCACACCGCGCGCAAGCCCTGGTCCTTGAGCAAAGTTTCGCAGACTTGTTGCAACAGGCAGTCATGATCAGCGGCGGACATGGGTTAAATTTAATTTCCCCCGCTGTGAAAGGCGAATGAAAAGGGCTGGAATTTGAAAAAGATAATGAGTTTCAGTTGCGAAAAATCACGGCCTTTACATTAATTCCCTGGCGCGAACGAGGGCGGTGTCACGGTCAGCGAGCTTGCCTTCGAGTTGCTCGTCCATTAGCAGTGTCAGGAGTTTGCCGAGTTTTGGGCCGGGTTTGACGCCGAGGTTGATGAGGTCGTGACCGGTGACGAGCGGCTTGGGCTTGACTTCCTCTTGTGAGAAGGCGGCGTGTTTTTCCTTCAGCATTTGATGGATGTCAAGCAAGCCGTGGCTGCTGGCGCAATCGAGTCTGTGCAGTTCCAGTTCCTGCTCGAACCATGGGCGGGCGAGGAAGCGTTTGAGTGTGCTGAGGCGCATGTTTGGCGCGTCCTTGAACATCATGTGTCCGGCGACGCACATTTTGACGGCCTCGATTTGGTCGTTGGAAAAACGCAGGCGGCGCAGGATTTTTTCGGCTTTGGCGGCGCCGACGGCTTCGTGTCCGTTGAAGCGGATGCGGCCGGTTTCGTCAATCGTTTGGGTGTCGGGTTTGGCGATGTCGTGCAGCAGGACGCTGAGGGTGAGGATGAGATCGGGGCGCGGCGGAAGGTCGCTGACCATCAGCCGCGTGTGAACGAAGACATCGCCTTCGGGGTGGAATTGCGGCGGTTGCTCGACGCCTTTCAGCAATTCCATTTCCGGCAGCCAGATGAAAAACAGTCCGGAACGGTCGAGCAAGTCGAATGCCTTCAGCGGATGGCTGCCGCAGAGGGATTTGACCAGCTCGTCGCGGACGCGCTCGGGCGCCAGTGACGAGGTTTTGCGCGACATGACGGTCAGTGTTTGCCACGTGTCCGGCTCAATGTCAAAGTCAAGCTCGGCGGCGAAGCGGACGGCGCGGAACATCCGCAGATAGTCCTCGCCAAACCGCGCTGACGGTGAGCCGATGCAGCGCAGGATTTTGTTTTCGAGGTCGGCGCGGCCGTTGACGTGGTCGATGACGGTCAGTGTCAGCGGGTCGTAAAACAAGCCGTTGACGGTGAAGTCGCGGCGCTGGGCGTCTTCCTCGGCGGTGGTGAATGTTACGCTGTCGGGGCGGCGCCCGTCCTGATAGGTTCCGTCTTTGCGGAAGGTGGCGATTTCAAAAACCTGCCCGCCGCGCATAACGCGGACGACGCCGAAATTTTTTCCCTGCAAGTCGGTGACGCGCGGGAAGAGTTTTTGCACTTGGCCGGGCGTGGCGCTGGTGGCGATGTCGATGTCTTTTTGAGAGCGGCCCAGCAGGGTGTCGCGGACGCCGCCGCCGGCGAAATAGGCTGTGTGCCCGCTGTTGGTGAGGGTGCGGACGATGTCGCGGGCGCTGACGGTCAGCGGTGTTTCGGGGAAGTCGAGGTGATAGGTGTCGGGTTTCATGCGGTGGGTTGCCTGGGGGGGTGAATATAGCGGAGTTGGGCGCGGATGGACACGAATTTTCTTGGATTAAAAAACTTTCGTCTTTCAGAGTTTTTTTTGTAGATTGGCTGGCATGGTTACGCGAGAGGAAATTATTGAGGCGTTGAAGCAGGTGCGGTATCCGGGGTATAGCCGCGATATTGTGTCGTTCGGGTTGGTGAAAGGGGTGGAGTTTCCCGGTCAGGGGACGGTGGTGCGGTTGGAGGTGAATTCGGCGGAGGCGAATGTGCCGGGGATTTTGCAGGAGCGGGTGGCGGAGGCGGTGGGCCGGTTGCCGGGTGTCGGCAAGCCGGTGGATGTGCGCGTCAAGGTGAATGCGGCGTCAGCGGGGCCGGATTCGTTGCCGGAGAAAAGCGGGATTGCGGGGGTGCGGCATATTATTGCGGTGGCGAGCGGCAAGGGCGGGGTTGGAAAATCGATGGTGGCGGCGAATTTGGCGGCGGCGTTTCAGGCGGCGGGCCGGCGGGTTGGGTTGTGCGATTGTGATTTGTACGGGCCGAGTCTGGCGCTGATGTTTGGGACGAGCGAGCGGCCGACGATGGGGGAGGACGAGTTGATTAATCCGGTCACGGTCAGCGGCGTCAAGTTGATGAGCATGGGGCTGTTGGTGGAGGGTCATTCGCCCGTGGCGTTGCGGGGGCCGATGGTGACGCGTTACACGCAGCAGTTTTTGCGCAGTGTGCGGTGGGGGGAGTTGGATGTGTTGGTGTTGGATTTGCCGCCGGGGACGGGGGATATCCAGCTGACCATCGTGCAGACGCTGACGTTGGACGGGGCGGTCATCGTCAGCACGCCGCAGGAGGTGGCGTTGATTGACGCGCGCAAGGCGGCGGGGATGTTTGCAAAGGTGGGTGTGCGGATTTTGGGCGTGGTGGAGAACATGAGTTATTTTTTGGCGCCGGACAGCGGGAAACGGTATGACATTTTCGGCGCGGGCGGCGCGAAATTGGAGGCGGAGAAGTTGGGGGTGCCGCTGCTGGCGGAGGTGCCGATTGAGGTTGCCGCGCGCGAGTCCGCTGACCGTGGGCATCCGATTGTGTGGCAGGATGCGGGGGCGCTGACGGCGCGGGCGTTTATCGCGGCGGCGGGAAAGATTGGCGAAATATTCGGGTGGACGAATTAAGATTTTGGCTTGCGACCTTGACAAACCGCTGACGCTGTGGGTTAATGAACAGATTGTGAGTGCGACATCTCCAGACACCGAGCAGTATTTTAAGAATTCGGCGTTGTATCGCGAGTTCCTGGCGGAGCGCGATGAAATTCTCAAGCACAAGTGGATTGAGAGTGAAAAGGTTGGGCACGACATTGGATTTGAGAAAGCGCTGCTGGATTGGATTGTGAAGCACCGGGCGACTTGGCGAACGACGCGCAAGCCGCGGGTTTCCTGACGCGCTGAGGATGAACCTTTAATAGCGTCCAGTGAGGCGCTGAAGGAGTTGTGATGAGCAAGGTTGTGATGGATGCCGCTGCCATTGACCGGTCGCTGAACCGGCTGGCGCATGAGATTTTGGAGCGCAGTCCGGAAGGCGCGGCGCTGGGATTTGTGGGGATTCACACGCGCGGGGTGCCGCTGGCGGAGCGGTTGGCGGCGTTGATCAAAAAATTCGACCCGTCGCGGCGGACGCTGCCGGCGGGGCAGTTGGACATTTCTTTTCACCGCGACGATTTCGAGCGCGCGAAGCCCGCGCCCAAAATCACGGAGGTGCCGTTTGATTTGGACCAGGAGCATGTGATTTTGGTGGACGATGTGTTGTTCACCGGGCGCAGCGTGCGCGCGGCGTTGAACGCGCTGGTGGACATCGGGCGGGCGAAGACGGTGCGGCTGGCGGTGCTGGTTGACCGTGGTCACCGTCAGCTGCCCATTCGCGCGGATTATGTGGGCAAAAATATTCCGACCGCTGAGGATGAGGAGGTGACCGTCAGGCTCAGCGAGACGGACGGCATTGATGAGGTGAGCGTCAGCGGAGGTTCGTTATGAAATGGACGCGCAAGGATTTTCTGGACATTCGCAGCCTCAGTCGCGAGGAGCTTGAAATCGTGCTCGACACGGCTCGGGCGTTCAAGGACATCATTCAGCGCCCGATTAAAAAAGTGCCCTCGTTGCGCGGCAAGACGGCGGTCAATTTGTTCATTGAGCCGAGCACGCGGACCCGGGTGTCGTTTGAGCTGGCGGCGAAACGGCTCAGCGCGGACGTGGTCGCTGTTGCCCAGGAAGGCAGCAGTTTCAAAAAGGGCGAGACGCTGAAGGACACGGCGCTGAATTTACAGGCGTTGAAGGCGGATTACATCATCATCCGGCATCCGGCGGCGGGCGCGGCTCAATTTTTGGCGGAGCGGCTGGGCGCGCATGTGGTCAACGCCGGCGACGGCGCGCACGAACACCCGACACAGGCGATGCTCGACACGTTTACCATCCGTGAAAAATTGGGCGTGGTCAGTGGCAAGCATGTTCTCATCGTCGGCGACATTTTGTACAGTCGCGTGGCGCGGTCGGACATTTGGTCGCTGACCAAGCTTGGCGCGAAGGTGACGCTGGTGGGGCCGACGACGCTGCTGCCCGATTGTTTCCGTGAGATGGGCGTCGGTGTGACGCACGACCTCGACAGTGTGCTGCCGTCCGCTGATGTTGTGAATTTGCTGCGTATCCAGCACGAACGGCAGAGCAGGGCGGCGTTTCCGTCGCTTGGCGAATACGTCAGCATTTACGGTTTGAGCCGCGAACGTTTCAGACGCTGCAAGCCGGATGTGCTCATCATGCATCCCGGGCCAATAAACCGCGGCGTGGAAATTGAAAGCGAGCTGGCTGATGGTGACAACTCGGTGATTTTGCAACAAGTCACCAACGGCCTTGCGGTGCGAATGGCGGTATTGTACCTGCTTGGCGGCGGGCAGTCGGAGGCGTTGTGATTTTTTGCCGCTGACGGTCTGATCAAAAACGGGGCGCGGTTGCGGGATGAACTACCGCGGCTGACACAGGCGCAATCAATGTTGTTTCATGGCATATCAAAATTTGGGTGGATACGATGTGAAAAAATAAGGGACAGACAATAAATAATTGACACATTGTTGCCAAGGAGATAAATTGGTTGGGTTATGAGGACAGGACGCATTAAGATTTCGCCGACGGAGAGCGCGGCGGTGTATCATTGTATTTCGCGCACGGTGAACGGAGAGCATCTCTTCGGGGACGCTGATCGTGAGATGTTTCGGCGACAGATGTGGCAGGTGGCGGAATATTGCGGGGTGGAAGTCATTACTTATGCGGTGATGGCCAATCATTTTCACATTCTGGTGCATATACCGGCGGCTGGCTCGGTCAGCGATGCGGAGTTATTGCGGCGACATCGGGTCTTGTATCCCAAGCCAACTCAATACCAGACAGCCAGGCTTGAGGTATTGGAGCAAAAGCTCGCCGCTGACGGTGAGGACATGAAACGCTGGCGGACGCAACAACTTGCACTGATGGGGGATGTGTCGCAATTCATGAAGTTGCTCAAGCAACGGTTCACGATTTGGTTTAACCGCGCGCACAAACGGTTCGGGACGATCTGGTCGGAACGGTTTAAGAGCGTATTGGTGGAGAATGGCGCGGCGTTGCGGGTGATGGCGGCGTATATTGATTTGAATCCGATTCGGGCCGGACTGGCGAGGGATCCGAAAGACTACCGTTATTGTGGTTACGCGGAAGCGGTGGCAGGGAATAAGAAGTTGCGCGCCTCATTGTCAGCGGCGTTTGAATTGTCAGAGTGGAAAACGGCGCACAACCATTACCGGCAGGTGCTGTTTGGCGGCGGAAGCCGGAGGAAGAACAATCAGGCGTCACTGTCAGCGGCGCGGGTTGAGAAAGTCATCGCGGAACAAGGCGCGCTGTCAGCGGCGGAATTGCTGCGTTGCAAGGTGAAATATTTTACCCATGGCGCGGTGTTTGGCGGCAGGGAGTTTGTCAGTGAACAACTGCGCCGTTGTCGGAAACGCGCGGGCAGCCGCAAGAAGACTCCGCCGCGCAATCTGCCCATCATCAGCGGGTGCGGCGAACTGGCGGTCTTGCGCGGATTTCGGCGGGCACTGTCAGCGGCGGGCGCTTGAGATTTTGCGGCGGCGAAAATTGCCGCGCAAAAAAATTCCGCGGTCACACCAAAAATTTTTCTTGCCAGCGTGTCTTATTTGTCGTAATACACATAATATGTTGCCGTTTTCCGTGAGACTGGCGCCGGGGGCGCCGATTTATGAGCAGATTGTCCGGGCCGCGAAACGCGCGGTGGTGTCGGGCGTGCTGCCTGCAGGGGCGCGATTTCCGGCGGTGCGCGCCATCAGCGAGGAACTCGGCGTCAATCCCAACACGGCGCAAAAGGCGGTGGCGGAACTGACGGCGCAGGGGTTGATTGAGGTCAGACCCGGTCAGGGGTGTTTCGTCGCTGAACGTCAGCGGGTGGGCAAAGGGGAGGCGCTGCGGGTCATCGCGCCGCTGGCGGAGCAGTTGCTGGTCGAGGCGGAGCGGGTCGGGTTGCCGGAGGCGGAGTTGCTCAAGTTTTTGCAAACCACCCGGAGAAAAATGTTATGAGCGCCATGATTGAAACGGAAAATTTGTCGCGGCGGTTTCGCGGTCACGAGGCGGTGGACAGGCTGAGCCTCAGCGTGCCGGCGGGGAGTGTGTACGCGTTTCTGGGGCGCAACGGGGCGGGGAAGACGACGACGATTAAGATGCTGGCGGGGCTGCTGTCACCGTCAGCGGGCGCGGCGCGGGTGCTGGGATGCGACGCGCGGCGGCTGACGGTCAGCGAGTGGCGGCAGATTGGGTATGTGTCGGAGAATCAGCGACTGTACGAGTGGATGACGGGGGCGGAGTTGCTGGCATTCACGGCGAAATTTTATCCGTCGTGGGACGATGATTTTGCGGCGCGGCTGGCGGGGCAACTGGCGCTGCCGCTCAACCGCAAGTTGAAACATTGCTCGCGCGGGGAGAAGATGAAGACGGCGCTGTTGCTGGCGATTGCGTTCCGTCCGCGGCTGCTGATTTTGGACGAGCCGTTCAGCGGGCTGGACGCGCTGGTGCGGGAGGAATTTCTGGCGAGTTTGCTGGAGTTGACGCGGCAGAACGAGTGGACGATTTTCTTTTCGAGCCACGACATTGACGAGGTGGAGCGGCTCGCGGACCATGTGGGAATGATTGACGCGGGGCGGCTGACCCTCAGCGAGTCGCTGGAGTCGCTGCAACGGCGGTGCCGGCGGGTGGAGATTTTTGGCACGTCAGCGGCGGATCTGGCAGGTGAAAAATTATTGTGCCGCGAGAGCACGGAGCGCGGGCTGCGGCTGGTGCACGCGGATTTTTCGGAACGAACGGAGGCGGAGTTGCGGCGGCGGTTCGCGGACGCCACGGTTGAAATCACGCCGCTGTCGCTGAAGGAAATTTTCATCGCACACGCGAAAACTTTGCAAGGAGGACGCTGATTATGAGCACGGTGCAATTATTCTGGCATTTGGCGAAAAAGGATTTGCGTTATCTGCGCTGGTGGCTGGCGGCGTATTTTGCGGCGCTGACGCTCAACCTCGCGATGGTGCCGTTGGTGGCGCGCAGCGTGGATGAGCGATGGATTATGGTGTGCATGTTGCCGCTGCTGTTGACGATGTTGATATTGTTTCTGGCGCAAAGCTGGCTTGTGCAACTGGACCCGGTTTTGGATGCGAGCGCGTATGCGGTGACGCGGCCGATTTCACGGACGCTGATACTGGCCGAAAAACTGGCGGTGTGGCTGGGATGCCTGATTGTGCCCACGGCGGCGGTGGCGGTGTTGCAGGTGATGGTCAGCGGGCTGACTTTGCCGGCGGCGGAGTATGCGGAGTTGTTTGCGCAACAAATGCTGAAGCTGGTTTCCAGCCTTGGGTTTTGTTTGTTGCTGGCGGCGCTGACGCGAAAAATCATCTGGCTGCTGGTGACAATTGTGGCAATGGGAGCGGTGGGCGGGCTGGTGCAAATGGGGCTTATGCTTTTTGCTTCAGGAACATTTTTCAGCGTGGCGGCGACGCTGACGGTCAGCCGGACAATGGTTAATTGCGTGATTGGTGTTTTGCTGGCGGGAGCGGCGTTGTGGGTTTACTACCGGCACAGGCGGCAGTGGCGGGCGGCGGCGCTTGGCGTGGTTGTGGTGTTGTCGCAGCTTGCGATCAACCGGTTCTGGAATTATGATTTTACCGGCAAATATTTGGCCAAGACGCAAATGGCACCGCGTCAGGAGTTGCCCGATTTGTCACAAGTCAAAGTGGAGTTCACCGGCAAACCGAATTTTTCAGAAAGCAAGACCAATCAAATTTGTTGCAAGGGGGTTCGCATGAGTTTCAAGACGCTGAACTTGCTGGCAGGCTGGTTTTTGTTGCCAACGGGCGGAAACAACAGGACGGCGGTGTTTGCGGACGGAAGTTTATTGGCGGAGAAAAGGAACAACACTTTCCAAGTAGGTTCGTTTAACAGAAATTATGCGCGGCTGGCTTTTTCGCAATTTGACAAGCCGGAGGCTGTTGGCGAGATAACTCATCATTATGCGGATGCCTTGTTGTTTCCATACGAAACCAAAGCGTTGGAAGGCAGGGAGGACATCAAAGCCCGGCTGACGGGAAAGGCTGATTTTTGGTGGCGCGACCCGTGTTGGTCGGCGAGATTGAGTTGAATGACGGCGCGTCGTTTGAATACAAGGGCAAACGTTACACTATCGTCAGTTGCAAGAGTGGCGGGAGAGACCTCAAAGTTAAATTTTTAGTGGAAAAAGTCGTCAGCTGGTTGCATGAGGGTATAGAGGAATTTGATTGGCGCAAACTAACAGCGGTGCTGGTGAATCGGGAAAAGGAAGCGGTGCTGACGTCAAACGGATCGAGTGGGGGCGGGACGGTTCCGTTGGGATTTTATCAAGCCGGATTCAGGGAATACACTTATCAGCGTGACGGCTATTATGACCGGCAGCGGCAGAAATCAGTGAAGCCGCTGATGGACAAGGAGTTTGCCAGCGGCGCGAAGTTGTACTTTGTGGATTTTGAGGAAGGCGGCAAAATCAGCCTGCCGTTTGAAATTCCTGATGTTGAGCTGGAGCGGTGAGTTTTTCTATTCCCTTCCCCCAGCGCCGCGCTAGGCTTTGGTGCCATGAGCAAGGCCTATTTATTCAAAGGCGGGCGGGTCATCAATCCCGCTGACGGTGAGGACGCGGAGCGCGATTTGTTCGTCGAGAACGGCAAAATCGTGGCGAAATTTTCCCCGCAAGGCGCCGCTGAACATCAGGTCATGAACGTCAGCGGCAAGGTCGTCGCGCCCGGATTGATTGACATCCACGTCCACTTGCGCGAACCCGGGCAGACGGCCAAGGAGACCATCGCCAGCGGCACGCGCGCGGCGGCGGCGGGCGGATTCACGTCGGTTGTGGCGATGCCGAACACGACGCCGCCGGTGGACAGCACGGCGACGGTCAGTTGGATTTTGCAACGCGCCCGCGAGACCGCCGTGGTCAATGTGTTCCCCACCGGTTGCATCTCGCAGGGCATGGCGGGCGAGTTGCTCGCGCCGATTGGCTCGCTGAAAAAGGCCGGCGTGGTCGCCATCACGGACGACGGGAAGTGCATTCAGAACAACGAACTCATGCGCCGCGCGCTGGAGTACGCGAAAATGTTTGACCTCGTGGTGATGGACCATTGCCAGGACTACGCGCTGACCGTCAGCAGCGTGATGAACGAGGGCTATTGGTCAACGCTGCTCGGCTTGAAGGGCTGGCCCGCCATCGCGGAGGAGATTATTATTTCGCGGAACGCGATGCTCGCCGAGTTGACGGGCTGCCGCGTGCACTGCCAGCACGTCACGACGGCGGGCGGCGCGCGAATTTTGCGCGAGGCGAAGGCGCGCGGGGTGAGCATCAGCGGCGAGGTTTGCCCGCATCACCTCGCGCTGACGGACGAGTCACTGCAAGGTTACGACTCAAATTTCAAAATGAACCCGCCGCTGCGGACGCGCCGCGACATTGACGCGCTGCTCGCCGCTGTCGCTGACGGCACGATTGAATACCTCGCCAGCGACCACGCCCCGCACGCCAACTATGAGAAGGAAGTCGAGCTGGCCGACGCGCCGTTTGGCGTCGTCGGCTTGGAGACGGAATTCGCGCTGTTCAACACGCTGCTGGTCAGGGCGGGCGTCCGCGCGTTGCCGCAAATCATCGAGTCGCTGACAGTCAAGCCGGCAAAGTTACTCGGCTTGAACAAAGGCTCACTGTCAGCGGGCGCTGACGCTGACGTGGTGGTGCTCGACCCCGACGCGCAATGGACGGTGGACAAGGAAAAGTTTTTGTCGAAGTCGAAGAACACCCCATTCCACGGGACAGAACTAACGGGACGTGCTATGTTGACCATGGTTGGCGGACGTCCGGTATGGTCGTTGGAGCAGGGAATGTTGATTTGAAAAAAATATGAACGCAATTCTGGCATTGGAAGACGGCACGGTGTTTCACGGGAACTCCATCGGGGCGCAAGGCGAGCGGCTCGGTGAGGTGGTGTTTAATACTTCGATGACGGGCTATCAGGAAATTTTGACCGACCCGTCTTACAAGGGGCAAATTATCACAATGACTTATCCTGAAATCGGCAACTACGGCGTGAATGACGCTGACATTGAGTCGTGGGCGGTGCACGCCTCCGGTTTTGTGGTTCGGCAATTGTCGCCGCTGGCCTCCAATTTCCGCGCGCAAAAATCTCTCGGCGATTATTTACGCGACAACGGCGTCGTCGGCATCGAGGGAGTGGACACGCGGGTGCTGACAAAGAAGCTCAGGGTCAGCGGCGCGATGAAAGGGCTGATTACCACGGAGGAAATTTCCGACACTGACGCTGTCAACAAGGCGCGCGAGTGGCAGGGCATCGTCGGCGTGGACACGGTGAAAGAAGTCACTTGCCAGCAACCTTACGTGTGGGACGCTGACAGTCAGGACTCGCCGGCGTGGCACGATGACTATCAGCGGGCGCTCAATCCGTCGCTTGGCAAATTGCCGCCGGCACAATTCAACATCGTCGCCATTGACTGCGGCATTAAGTACAACATTTTGCGCCGCTTGCGCGAGAACGGTCTGGCGGCAACGGTCGTGCCAGCCACAACCTCAGCGGCTGAAATTCTCGCATTGAAGCCCGACGGCGTCTTCCTCGCCAACGGTCCGGGCGACCCCGCGGCGCTCGCCTACGTGCATGAGACAGTGCGCGGGCTGCTCGGCAAAGTACCGCTGTTCGGCATCTGCCTCGGCCACCAAATGCTGGCGCACGCTTATGGCGGGCGCACGTTCAAACTGAAATTCGGCCACCGCGGCGGCAACCAGCCGGTGCAGGATTTGCGCGACGGCAAAGTCACCATCACCTCGCAAAACCACGGCTTCGCGGTGGACTCCGACTCGCTGCCCGCTGACGTTGAGGTGACGCACATCAATTTAAACGACGGCACCTGCGAAGGAATGCGGCACAAAAAATTCAACGCCTTCTCCGTGCAATACCACCCCGAGGCGGCACCCGGCCCGCATGACGCGAATTATTTTTTCGAGGAATTTCGCAAAGAGATTGAACGCAGCAAGAAAACGCGGTAACCTCGCCCCTTTAGCGAAGACATTATGGCAAAACTTATTGCAAAATCACCGGAACTCGCCGAACAAGTGTTTGAACTCGACAGCCCGCTGCTGACTTTCGGCCGTGTGGAGGACAATGTGTTGTGCATCCCGCACGGCAGCATCTCCAGCCACCACGGTGAATTCCGGCTGGACGGAACAGACTACCGCCTCGTGGACACCGGCTCGACCAACGGCAGCAAAGTCAACGATGTGTCCGTGACCAACCACCTGCTGCGCCACGGCGATTTGGTCTTGCTCGGCAATGTGCTGTTCGTTTACGAATCCGCCGCCCCTGAGAACAATGCCTCGGCCGCGCCACTGCCACGGGCGGGTGACCGCGTTGAACTTGGCGCAAACCAATCCGGCGTTGGCCGCCCCGCGACATTCGTCAACCTGTTCGCGATTAGCAAGCCCTCCAAAACGGATGGCGGACGCATCCCGCTGATACTCATTACCGCCGCGGCCATCGCCCTCGCTGGCGCGGCCTATCTGGCCTACACGACGTTCGCCGGTTGACACACAGCAGGGCTGTCTTTAACACCACATCACCACAGCGATTGATTATGGCCAACGGGTTGCCGGTTTGTGCAACTTGCGCCCCAAGACGCGGCTGACATGAGGAATCCCGCTGACGCTGAACATTTATTCCATCCCTTCGGGATTGGCGCTTCAGCGAGAAGCATGGGGTCACGGTCAGCGGCAGATCTCCCCCGCTGACGTTGATGTTACACTGGTCGGAAGCCCCGGCGACGACTTGCGCGGCGACAAAGCGGGTGACCAACAGCGCGCTGATGATGAGCAGGCCAAATCCCCGGCCAAACAAGTTCATAAGCGCGTGACACGTCTTTTGGCAAAAAGGCGGGC
>JAITHY010000186.1 GCA_031279715.1 Verrucomicrobiales bacterium
TTGTTGGGGTTGGCGGCGGCGGTGGAGGCGCACAGCGAGCATCCATTGGCGCGGGCGGTGACGCGGGAGTTGGGAATCGACGAGGTGGTGGCGCGGATGTCGCCGGCGGGGAAGCGGGAATACATTGAGCGGTTGCGCGCTGACGGTGACGTGGTGGCGATGGCGGGCGATGGCGTGAACGATGCGCCGGCATTGGCCGCCGCTGATGTTGGCATTGCGATGGGCACTGGCACGGATGTGGCGATGGCGAGCGCGGGGGTGACGCTGGTGAAGGGGAATTTGCCGGGGTTGGCGCATGCGGTGAGGTTGAGCCGCGTGACGATGGCGAATGTGCGGCAAAATTTGGTGTTTGCGTTTGGGTATAATGGCGTGGCGCTGCTGGTGGCGACGGGGCTGCTGGCGCCGCTGGGGGTGACGTTGGGGGAGAACGCCCCGGTCATTGCCAGCGCGGCGATGTCGCTGAGTTGCGTGTCGTTGCTGGCCAATGCGTTGCGGTTACGGAATGCAAAACTGGAATAGGGCGGTCATATGAGGAAATATTTTGGCGGGTTGGGGTGGCTTTTGTTGGCGGCGGTGTCGCTGATGTTGGGGCGCGTGGCGTTTAATCCGGCGCTGGTGGAGCCGGTGTCAGCGGTGGCGGGGGTGACGGTGGCGGAATTGCAAGGGTGGTTGCGGGATGGACGGGCGCTGACGGTGATTGATGCGCGGGAGCGGTTGTTTTTTCTTGACGGGCATGTCGCGGGGGCGGTGAATTTGCCTCGGCGCGAGTTTGATGCGCGGGCGGTGGAGTCATGGTCAGCGGCGAGGGACCGCGTGGTGGTGGTGTATTGTTCGGACCGTGATTGCACGGACAGCGCATGGGTGGCGGGGGAATTGGCGCGGCTTGGGTTTTCGCGGGTGCGGGTGCTGGATGGCGGTTGGTCGGAGTGGCGGGCGCAAGGCGGGGGGGTGGTGCGATGAAACACGGATGGTTGATGGCGGGGACGCTGATGGTGTCGGGAGTTTTTATCGCGGCGGGCACGGTGAAGTTTGGCGAGCCGTCGTCGCTGGTGGCGCAGATGGAGGCGTTGCGGCTGCCGCTGACGGTGATGTTTCCGTGGGTGGCGGTGTTTTTGCCGGGACTGGAGATTTTGCTGGGGGTAGCGTTGTGGTTTAAGAATTGGCGGGGAGCGGCGTGGTTGGGAATTTTGCCGCTGACGGCGGGGTTTTCAGTGATATTGGCGTGGGCGAAGTTGCGCGGGCTGGAGGTTTCGTGCGGGTGTTTCGGGGATGTGTTGCATTTCTCATTGTCAGCGGCGTTGGTGCGGAATGGGGTGATTTTGGTGATGGGGGGATTGGGGTTGAGGGAGGAGTTGAAATAGTTTTTACAAGGGCAATAAAAAAACCCCGGCTGATAAACCGGGGTTTTTTTGTTTGCGATTAGATTAATAAATCGTGGTCGGTTCGTCTTTCAGAACTTCGATGCTGAATTGGTCGGTTTTCAGGTATGCCTTGAAGACCGCGTCGCCTTTCTTGATGCCTTTGACGGTGACGGTCCAGGAGGCTTTTTGTTTCGGGTTCAACACCGGATACGGTTCGAAGGTGGCTGATTTGGCGTCGAAGGTGCCTTTGGTGTCGCCGTTGACCGCCACGATTTCCTCAAGCTCGCCGACGGTGCAGCGGATTTTGATGTTGGTGTCCTTGGCGAAGCCTTGGTTGACGGCGCTGATGGTGTACACCGTGGTCTCGCCGACTTGAATCGGGTCGGGATTGTCGATGGTGCCCAGATGAATGGCAGCGACGCCCTTGACGGTGGTGGCGGCTTTGTCGCTGACCGATTGTCCGCAATTATCCTGCACGCTGGCGCTGGCGTCCACAGTGGGTGAACTGGTCGGGATGACGGTGAAGCTGTAGGTGGCGCTGCCGCCGGCGGGGATGTTGGCGGACGGCCAGACGATGTAGTCGTCCTTGCCGACTGTGGCGTTGCCGCTGGCGGAGGCGAATTGCGAGCCGACCGGAACGGGGCTGGTGACGACGGTTTGATTGGCCGGGCCGTTGCCGCTGTTGGTGACGGTGATGTCGTAGGTTGCTTTTCGGCCTTGGATGACTTCAGCGGGGCCGGAAATCTTCACCTTCAGCGCGGAGGCGGAGACCACGGTCAGCGCCTTGTCTTCCTCGCTGACGAGGTTGCCGGAGATGCCGCGGATGACCGTGTGCATATCACCAGTCTTGGGAGCTTTGGCCTGGACGTTGACTTGTTTGGATTCGCCTGGTTGCAGGGAGCCGACGGGGGTGTGGCCGCCGCGGGTGCCGTCAAGGGCGACGAGGTCGCTGGTGTTGCCGCCGTCGATGACGACATTGTCCAGCGGAATGCTGCCGATGTTGGTGACAGTGTACACCAGCGGGATGATGTCGCAGAGGTTCGCGGTTTTCGGCGCGGTGACCTTGACTTTCAGTCCGGCTTGCACGACATCAGTGGTGGCGCAAACTTGGTCGTCGTAGCTGACGTAGCCGCAACTGGAGATTTTTCCGGTGGCGGGCGCGGAGCCGATGACGTTGATGACGAGTTTCTGGTTTGCTTTCAACACGGGCAGGAGCCATTTCGCCTGGTTGCCGCTGGTTGTGGGCTTCGGATCGGAGGTGACGATTTTGAAGTTGGCGGGCAGTTCGTCAGTGATCACCACGTTGGTCAGGTCCTGGCCGCGCAGGTTGGTGACAATGAATTGGTAGTTGTAATCCTTGCCGACAAGCGCCTGCTTGGGCACAATCTTGTCCATGCGGACGGCGCTGGTGTCCAGAAAGCCTGTTGGATAAGCGGCGGAACACTGCGAGTAAGTCACGCCGTCGCGCACGAATTCGGAATAGTGCTGCAAATAATTTGATTGATTGGTTCCGGCGCAACCGACGATAATGGCGGCGAGCCCCGACAGGAGGATAGAGACCAAGTTACGTTTCATACGGGGTGACATGCTAATCTTTTTTTGGGAAAAGCAAACACAAAATATGCGTAAAATTGAATTATTTATTTGGATGTTCATGTTTGGCGCGGCGGCGGCGCGGGCGGGGGCGTTGTCATGGTCAGCGGAGAAGTTGGAGCGGCGCGCGGCGTGGGCGGACACGGAGTTGGTTTATCACTATCGGTTCACTAACAGCGGGAGCCGCGCGGTGACGTTGCGCGATGTGGCGGCTTCGTGCGGTTGCGCGGAGCTTGACCGCGCGGTGTTAAAAACGTACCGCGCCGGCGATCAGGGGACGCTGACGGCGCGGTATCGCATTGGTGGGCGCACGGGCAGGCGCATTGAGACGCTGATGGTGGAGAGCGACGAGGACGGCGGGCGGGTGTACAAGTTGTTGCTCATCGCCGATTTGCCGGAGCTGGCGAAGTTGCGGCCGGCGTTTGTGCATTGGAACAGCGGTGAGAAAGTTTCGACGAAAATCATCCGGGTGGACTGGCAGGGGCCGGGGACGGCGGAGTTGTCAGCGTCAGCGCCGGACGGGGAGGGCTGGCGTGTGGCAACCAAGCCCATCGTCAGCGGAAAAAGCTGGGAGTTGCTCATCACGCCGCCGACCACGGATGGCGATGTGATTGTGCAAATTCCGCTGCGGTTCAGGAGCGCGCAGGCCGGTGAGCGCGAGGCGCGGGCGAACGCGATGTTGCAAAGGAAGTGAGCGTCAGCTCACCGCGGTGTGCAGATAAACCGGCTCCAGCGCCAGCGCGGGTTCGCCGGGGAAATGCAAATGGGCGAGGCCGAGGCTTTCGGCACCTGGAAATTCTACTTGCGGAATATCGGGGATGGGTTCGACGCTGATGGCGAGCCGGTGCCGCCTGGCGAGCGCGGGCAGTTCATCGTCAGCGACCAGGCGCGTGGTCATTGTCAGCGCGCCGTTGGCGTAGGCGGTGTAAAAAAAATGCCGCCGCCGCGCGTCGGCGAAAACGGCGAGGTCGGGGGCGGCGCGATGTCGCCACGCCAGCGCGTGGGTGCTGCGCACGGGGAGTACCGGGCACCCCAGCACGGCGGCGAGGCCTTGCGCGGCGGCGATGCCGACGCGGATTCCGCTGAAGGAGCCGGGGCCGACGCCGACGATGATTTTTTCCACGCCCGGCAATTCATCGCTGACGGTGAGCAATTCCGGCGCGAGGCGGCCCGACGCGCGCCCGCTGACGGTGGCGTTCCTGATGCATTGACCGTCAGCGAACAACGCCCAACTGCCCGTGGCGGAGGAGGTTTCGATGACCAGAAATTTATTCATGATGGAAAATTTCAATTTTTCGCCGCTCATCGCCGCTGACGGTGAGGTTAATATCCCAGCAATTTTTTTTCGGGAACGGATGGGGATAGCGCTCCGCCCACTCGACCACCGTTAGCCCGGCGCCTGGCAAATGTTCCGGCAAATCCAGCAGCGACCAGTCAGTGTCAGCGCCGAGCCGGTACAAATCCCAATGAAACACCGTCAGCCGTCCCGCGCGGTATTCGTGCAATAACGAAAATGTCGGGCTGGTGACGGTCTCGTCCGACCCAAGGCCGGCGACCAAACCCTGCACCCAGGTCGTCTTCCCCGCGCCGAGGTCGCCGCGCAGCCGCAATACCATTCCGGCGTGAGTGTCAGCGGCGAAACGCGCCGCGTGGGCGCGAGTGTCAGCGGCGGAGGCGGCGGTGAATACGGATGGCATGGGCGTCACCGTCAGCGATTATGGGTTCGCGTCCAGCTCGCGCAGCAACCGGTTGGCCTCGTTCAAGTAGCCGCTGTTGATGTCGCGCGAAATGAAATCGGTCAGTGTCTGGCGCGCGGCGCCGGGATTGTGTTCCGCCCAGTAAATTCGGGCGAGGGCGACCGACGCGCCGCCCGCGTAAGGATTGGAGGGCTTCGCGCTGATGATGGCCAGGTATGCCGCCTGGGCCGCGGCTTTTTGCCCGGCGGCTTGGAGGCAGCCGGCTTGGGCGAACTGCGCGGCGGGCGCCAGCGGCGATTTCGCGTTCTTTTGCAAATAGCGGTCGTACAACTCCGCCGCGCCTGCGTAGTCCTGTTTTTCCTGACAGTCAGCGGCGAGGCGTAACAGCGCCGACGCGCCGGCGGCGCTGTCCGGATATTGATCGGCGACTTGTTGCAGTTGCGCCGCGTCGCCGGCGTTGGCGAGCGCGCCGGCGGCAGCCTCGCCGGTTTGTTGTTTTTGGTGCCAATACCAAACCGCCGCGCCTGTCACGCTGACGATGATGATTGCGCTGGCGATGAGCTGCCGGGCGATTTTCGCCAGGCTGTTGTCCCCGACCAGAACGGGCTGGTCGTTAAAAGAGTGATTGTCCAATTCTGCCATAAGGGAAACAAGCATGGGAAAGGATTGCTCGTTATACAAGCGCAAAATTTGCGCTTTAAACCCGGTCGCTGTTTGCTATAGTCGCTTAAATTATATGAAAAAGATTATTTTGGCATTGTTGCTGGCGGGCGGCGCGGGGTCACTGTCAGCGGCGCCGGTGGTGGTTTATGACGGGTCGCTCACGCCTGGCGGCATGGTTTTGGCCGGCGCGCGCATTTTTACCAACTCCGGGAAAAGCTGGATTTATGCGCCGGCCTCGGTCAACGCGTACACTGTCGTCACCGGCGGCGGCGGCTACACGACGCTGAACACCGGCACCGGCGCCAGCGGCAGCCCGGCGGAGGGCGTCGCGGCAGGCTTCGCCACACTGGGCGGGATGGCCCTCAACTCCAGCTCCGGCTACACGCTGACCGTCAACTTGAAAACCAACGGGGAATCGCATTCTGGCAACCCCGCTGCCGACGGCCCAAACCGCGCCGGATTCAGCCTCACGCTCATCGGCAGCGACAGAACCAAGTCTATCGAAATCGCTTTTTGGCGCGACCAAGTCTGGGTGCAAACCGGCACCGCCAACGGCGAGACGATTTTCAAGCACGGCGAGTCCGCCGCCATTGACACCGCCAGCGATTTCCACGAATACAACATCGTCGTGCAGGGGGATTATTACACGATTTACAATGGCCAGGAATTTTTGCTGACCGGCCTGCTGCGCGATTATTCCTCCAGCAGCGCGGGTTTCAACGGCGTGGCGGTGTACCAGACCGCCAATTTCTTTTTCATGGGTGACAACACCACCTCGGCGGGCGGCAGTTACAGTTTCAAGAACGTGCTGTTTGACACGGACGTGAATTTTTACCAACTGACCGGCGACGGCAACCAGCTGAGCATCCACGACGCGCTGGCGTTGCCCGGCGTGGAATATGCCACCGCCCTGGACCACAACGCCACGTGGCTCGCGCAAAACGGCGGCACCGTCAGCGGCAGCGGCAACTCCGTCAGCAACAGCGGCACCAACGCGGCCTATGGGTTGCTGGCGACCGGCGGCCAGTCGGTGATTGTCGGCGCGGATTTATTGGTGCGGACGACCAACAGCGGCACGAACTTGCACGGCGTCGTCGCGGAGGATTTCGGCTCGGTCGCGCTGGCGGGCGGCACGGTCACGACGGCGGGTGATGTCTCGCACGGCCTGTTCGCCGGCAGTGGCGGACTCATCGCCGCTGACGGTGTGACGGTGACGGTCGGCGGCGCTGATGCTGACGCCATCTTCGCGCAAGGAGGCACTGTCAGCGGCGTGAACTTGACGCTCAACGGCGGCGTCCGAGCGCTGGCGCAAGGCGAGGTGACACTTGCCGGCGGCTCGGTCATCGTCAGCGCCACGGCGCCGGCGGTCACCGTCAGCTCTGGCGGCGCGGTGACGTTGCAAGACGTCGACTTGCAAGCCGGTGGCGCGGCGGCGGAGTTGCGCGGCGGCACACTGACCGTCAGCGGCGGCACCCTCAACGTCAGCGGCTCGCAAGTGTTTCTCGTTGACGCGAGCGGCGGCGGCGCGCTGACCGTCAGCAACAGCGCGAGCATCACCAACGGCGCGGACAAAATTTTGCTCACCGCCACCAACAGCGGCACGTTTGATTTTACCATCAGCAACGCGGACCTCGGCGGCGACATTGTGGCGAAGGACGCGGCGGTGACGGTTTACTTGCAAAATTACGCCCACTTGCGCGGCGCGATTGACCCCGTTGACCTGGACATTCAGGCGGGCAGCCGCTGGACCGTCACCGGCAACTCCACGGTTGGCGCGCTGGCCAACAGCGGCAGCGTAATCTTCGCCGGCGGCGCGACGGTGAAAACATTGCGGGCGGCGGGCCTGTCCGGCGCGGGTGCGTTCGTCATCAACGTACTCGACGACCTCAGCGCCAACGA
>JAITHY010000012.1 GCA_031279715.1 Verrucomicrobiales bacterium
CCGGCCTCATTTGGAAACTCAACGCCGCCCATCACCTCAGCCTCGACTACGAAGCCTCCTTCGGCGACAAGTTCACCAAACCCTGGGGCCTGACAGCGGGTTATCGCTATCAGTTTTGATGGATTGCCCGCCAAACACGCGAAAAAGAAAATTAATTTTTTCTTTTAGCGTGTTTGGCTGAGCATTATGGCAGCAAAGCCCGAAAAATTTTGAGGTAACCGTCTTCGCCTTTTTTCAAATCGCTGAGCTTGATGAATTCGTTGGCAGTGTGCGCTTGGACGATGGAGCCGGGGCTGAGGGTAACGGCAAAGATGCCGCGTGTTGCAGGCGGAGGTGCAAGTGACCGCGCCGCAACCTGTGGCGTCGGCGTCAGCGCGTGATGTGCAAGACGATCTCCCGCCAGTCCCCGACCCTGACACCGCCAGTCCGCTGACCGTCACAACGCCACCGTTAGCGACGCCAAGTTTCGAGCCGCCGCATTTGCCCGTGCCCGCCGCTCCGCGTCCGCTGACAGTCAACCGCCCGCTCGCTGACAATCAAACAATCCGCCTCTGGCGACGGTGGCGCGCAAACATCCTCGCCCTCCGCGTTGCTCAACAATCCTCCGCCGCTCTACCCGTCCGCCGCCCACACCAGGGGGCAGGAAGAGCGGGTCTTGCTGTCTGTGACTGTCAGCGTCGCGCGCGTGAATGTGCGAAAATGGAAATTCAAGCCCGCCGTGAAAAATGGCGCGGCGATGAAGGAAATGATTGACCAGCCCGTGGTGTTTTCGTTGAAAAAATAAAGCTCAGCATCAGCGGCTGGCGGCGGGTTTGTAGAGGACGGCGATATTGCCGACTTGCTGGACGACGACGCTGCCGGTGAGTTCGGCAAGCCTCATGGTCAGCGGCTTTTTTTCATCCTTGTGCGCGGTGAATTGGATTTTCAACAGCGGATGCGTTTGCTGGGTGTGCTGGAATTTTTCCAAAAATTCGGTGCTGAGTCCGCCTTTGCCGACTTTCAAAATCGGCTCCAGCCGCTGAGCCTGGGCTTTGAGGGTGCGTTGTTCGCTATTGGTCAGGGTCATCATCGGCGAAAGCCTAGCACTTTGCGGCAGAATTTCAACTTGCAGTCACATGGAGCGCAGACATCCTGTCCGCCAACGGACGAGACGTCCGCGTTCCATACGCGCTGCTCCAGCGCCATTGCTCAGGAGCCTGACACAGCCCAGCTTTCACCGGATTATTGCGTATATAATTCCGCGCATAAGCAAAGTGTTGTTCCGTGCGGATAAACCGGTCAAAGTAATCTTCCATCCAAAAAGTCCCGCGCCGCGCCAGAATTTTATTGCATTCCTTGGCCGTGAACGATTTCCACGAATGAAGAATTTGCGGCACGGGGTGACCAGTCATGGTGGCGAGCAAGACATGGACATGATTGGGCATGATGCTCCATTCAAGCAACCGGTAACGCTGACCGTCAAAAAATAACAACGCCTTTTGCACCGTTTCAGTGACCGGCGGCTGGCGCAAAAAACACGCGCCGCGACCCGTGTCCTCGTAAGCGGCAAGACGCCGGTAAAGCTCCGTCGCGCACGGGTGATTTTTGTCAAGATCGGGGATGATTGCCAATTCCTTTTTCCAACGGTCAATGACCCCGGCGGGCACGCTGTCAAAGAGGCGAAAAGTGATGAACTGCACACGCTCCGGGCTGTCAAAATGAGGCAAATAATCACGCGAATGCCACCCCCTGTGCTCATGTATGGAACGCGGACGTCCCGTCCGCTGGCGGACAGGATGTTCTGGCAAGACCAAAGGACGCTGACGGTCATCATTTCGGTGAGAGCAACGAAATGATATTGCACTGTGACTGTCAGCGGGAAATTTTACAATTTAAGGTGCGGCGCATTTTCGAGAGGAATTTAACTTGATGATTTTCTCCCTCAAAATTTGACCATCAGCGGCACAATATCCGACGGTAAACTCCCGGACAAATTTGTTGATTGCCGCTGCGTAATTAGTTTGAAAAATCTCGTTCTTTTCTTTGGCTTTGTAGCCAAGTGGTTTGATAATTTCCAAATACAGCGTGTCCGAGCCGGAAATCAGTTTCCAAAATTCTCTGCCGCTGACACTCAGTTTTTGATTTGTTCTCACTCTTTTTTCATTGGCAAATTCAATTTGTCTTGTATCGCGCTATCAATGGCCTCAAACCAACCTATCCGCTCACTGACAGCGTCCGCAAAAAACCGATTTCCGCCAACACCACAGGATGCGCGGTTTTCAACAACACCTCGCCCGCCCAGCGGTAAATCAAATTATCCTCCAGAAAACGATTCGGACACACCGCCACCGGTGAGCCGCTGCCAGTGACCGGCTGACCGTCAGCGTGCTGATAAAGCCGCAGCGAACACACACCGCCCTTTTTATTGCACTTGGCGCCAGCACGAAACGGGCACGCTACCCCAGTCAAGTCATCACTCGCCAACTCCCGCGCCGCCCACTCACGTCGCGCTGACGGTGACATTTTGTCAAACGCCTGCCCATACCATTCGCCAATGCCGTGGCGGGATTTTATTGCTTTGCTCATAACTCATTTTCCTCCGCAATTATCCATCCGCTGACGGTAAACATCAGCGGCGGTTTAGTCAACCCATCACGCAAGACCTTGTTCAAAAAATTCCCGCTGATGATGACCATTTCGGTGACGTCAATGAAATGGTGTCGTGGAGTAACTGTTAGCGGGAATTTTTAGGATTTAAAGCGCGGCGCATTTTCGCGTGGAATTCAATTTGATGATTTTCTCCCACAAAATCTGACCGTCAGCGGCGCAATATTCGATACTATCCGGCAGCATCAATTTCCAAACAAGCCTGTTCCGGCTCGTCAACAAACGCGGCAATTTTTTCACCGTTGGCGGCAAGGCACGTGGCGAATTCTGCGGTAGTCAGATTGCCAGTTCGCAACCAGACAATCTTCGGCGGGTGACCGTTCAACAAACTGAGGTCGTAGAAATCCGCGTCAAAGGTCACAATGGTAAAACCATGCGCCTTGGCATACCACC
>JAITHY010000043.1 GCA_031279715.1 Verrucomicrobiales bacterium
TGTACATCGGCGGCGCGGCGGCGGCTCCGCCCTTCGCCCAAAACAATCCCTCAAAATAAGAACCGATAACCCCCGCGAACGGCCATAATAACGCCGCCATGCCCCCCGCCACAAACACGATTCCCAACATGGAAAACAACAGGCTTTTCAATTTCTCGTCATCCGTCGCGTCCTCGGGCAAATTCCCGGCAAACCGGACCAAAACATACCAGCCCGCGCCAATCAAAACGGCGGCGATGACAAGGAACCTGCATACTCTCCACATAATATTTCACTATTAGCGCGATTGAAAAATTTTGTCAGCAAAAAACGGGTCACCCAACCTCGCCGCGCCGCCAGCGCCGGCAAAAATCCTCGAAGAACGGCGGCTTGGCGACGAGGACTCCTTGCGCGCGGTCAATCATCAAATGCACGCTGTAACCCGTGCTCATCAGCTCACCGTCAGCGTTGTGAATGGCGAACTCGTAATCCAGCCGCGCCGCCTCGTTCCAGCACAAGCGCGCCGTCACGCGGTAGGGCAAGCCGAGCGTCAGCGGCCGGTTGAAATCGGCGTGAAACTTCTTCAACGGAATAGTGACACCGTGGTTGAAAAAATCCAGATAACCGAAACCATAATGGTCGCCGAGCGCCATGCGGGCTTCCTCAAACCAACTCGCGTAGCGCCCGTGCCAG
This sequence comes from Verrucomicrobiales bacterium, assembly GCA_031279715.1. Classification (GTDB taxonomy): domain Bacteria; phylum Verrucomicrobiota; class Verrucomicrobiia; order Methylacidiphilales; family JAAUTS01; genus JAIRPN01. The sequence goes on from JAITHY010000043.1 coordinate 673, forward strand.
ACGATGCTCAGCGGGTCAAGTTCGTCAAAGCGGACGGCGCGGGTGATGCTCAGCGTCAACGGCGGCGGGGTTTCGGCGGCGGTTTTGAAATAAGCGTGGTGTTTCATGCGGGTTCGACGGTCAGTTGGATGCGCGAGACGGGCGCGCCAGTCGCGTCACTGACGGTGAAGGTGTGGCGCTCACCGTCAGCGGCGACCTTGACGATTAATTTGGTGTCCGGCAAAACGGGCCGGGAAAATTTCGCCCTGGCCAGATGCCTCAACCTCAGCGGGCGCCCGTGCAAACGCGCGGCGGCGGCGAGGCACAACTCCACCTGCGCGACGCCCGGCAGCAGCGGTTTTCCGGGAAAATGACCGTTGAACGCGGGAAAATCAGCGGCGATGAAAAACTCCGCCGCGTCACCGCCGCACGCTGACAATGAGCGTTCCGCCGCCTCGCTGATGGTGAGACTCATAACGGTTTTATCCATAAGTTGCCATCACCACGCCTTTCCGGCTTGTGGCTATTCACACCCACCGCTCCCATCGGAACACACCTGGCGGCAAAATAATCGCGGAAAAAATCCGCAAAATCCGCCACGGCGTGATACGGCACGAAAGATGCCCGCCAGTAAACATCCGTGGTTTTTTCCATGATTTTCATGTCAATCAATTTCATGCCAAGGTCGGACAGCACCACCACCCGCTGACCGTCAGCGACGCTCATCGCCAGCGTTCGAAACGGCAGTTGCCCGCGATAGACGCCGGCGAATTCCTCCGGCGCCGCCGCTGACGCGCCCGCCGGCGGCGTCACGTCGTAACGAATATTACTGGCGGCGCACCCTAACAACAAAACCAACGCCAGCCCGCTCCCAAACCAATTTTTCACCGCAGCAATATAACGGGCTGAACGGCAGCGTCAACGGCTCTTGTTCGGCGGCAGCCAATTCCCCTTTCGCAAAGGGGAATTGGGGAATGAGATGCCGCTGAGGCTGTGCATTTTGAAAAACGCTCCAAATAAATTCCGCGTCTTTGCGCGAACAAAACAGCGGGCGCGCCGCGCCTCAACCATGCCCTGAACTCGGCATCGGCACTGTGGCGCCAAAACCGCCGGCGCTGTTGCGGCGCAGTTTGAGCATGACCAGCAGCCGGTAAAGCCATGAGCGGTAGGACGGCGGGGCGCTGACGGTCAGCGGTTGCGGTGACTGCTCTTTCGCAACATTCAACACGCTGACGCTCAGCCCGGCTTCCTGCCAGCGCAACATCACATGCGCCAAATCATCGGCGGGAACACGCCGGCCGGCATGGTACAACAAAATTTTTCCGACGCCGCGGTCTTGCAAAAACTCCGCCGAGGGGAAATCTTGCGGGAACACCAGCCAGCGGTTGTCGTAGTCGCCGGGCTTGACGGCAAGGCCTCCGTCCTTGTTCCGATGCGCGTCCAGCAAAAACGCGGGCGGCGCTGACGGTGACAAATTCGCCCGCTCCATCCACTCCGCCACGGGTTTCAACGCCCGCAACACACCGCGCGTGTCCACCACCTCCCTCGCGCCGTAACTTGTGTTCATCAACAACAGCGGGCGGTAGCCGGCGCGCGCCAGTTGCGCCGCCGCCGCCATCGCGGCGTCCGCCGGCAAGTCCACAACCAGCGCGTTTTGCGGCGCCGACCACGCCGGCGGGACGGCGGGCAGCGTGTCGTCGCGCGTGAAATTCTGAGCGTCAGCGGGCGGCCCAGGGTCGTGAAATTTTTCACCGCCGGCAAACAGCGCGGGCTTGACCCACGGCGACCACGGGCTGTCCTCCGGCGTCCACATTTCGTAAAGTTTCCGATAGTCCGTTTGCATTTTTATTTCCCCCTGACGAGCACCGGCACCTCGCGCGCCGCGCTGTTAATCAGCGGTTTCGCAGCCATGCGACCGTAAATGCCGCCAACGACGCCGTCAATCACAAACACGCCGGCGCACAGGTGCCGCCGGCCGTCGGGCGTCAGCACCGGCGCGGAATCGAAGCGCCGCTGCGCCACCCATTGCGACGGCTCGCGCGAGCAACGGCGGCGGATTTTCGCGGCGTCCCGCGCCGGCGTGACGCTGGCGATGAGCACGTCCTCGCCCACCCGCCCCAGCGCGGGTTTCAGCACCCACTCCCGTTCGTCGGGAAATTTTATGGGTGACAATTTTCGCATGAGCCAGTTGCGTTCAGCGCCGGCGAGCGGCCGGGTTTTCGGCATCAGGCGCGGCCAGACTTTCAGCGTATTGTCCGGCAACCTTGGCCAGAGCAGGGGAAAACGCTTGGTTTGCGAAATAATCGCCGCGCCCGGGTTGAGCGTCAGCGTGCCGGAATTTTCTTTCGGCGCGAAAAAATTATGCCACATTTTTCCACGCAACGCCGGCAGCCATTCCGCCGGAAAGAAGCGGAACAGCGCATCGATTTTTTCGCTCCGCTGACCGTCAGCGAGCCATGCCGCGCCGTCCCGCCACTGAACGTCAGCGGGACTCGCCAGCGCCGCCCGCAGTCCGGCGCGCGCCAGCTCTTGTTGCAAATAAACCATCACCTGCCGGTCGTCGGCGTAAGCCGTGGCGTGCGCCAGCGCGATGCTCGCGCCCGCGGGGATTTTTTCGCGCAGCCGCCGCGCCAGTGTTTGCGCGGGATTGCCGCTGACGCTCAGACCGGGCGCGAGGCCGGACTCGGCGAACTCGCGGCACATTCTTTCGGAAAAGCCACCCGCCTCGATGTAGCCGCCGGGCACGTCGCTGTTCACCTCCGTCACGCGCCAGCCCGCTGTCGTTGGATGAAAATCAAAACGCATCACGCGGCATGTCCGCTGAGCGTCAGCGTCACCGCCGGCGAGCGCGCGGCGCAATTCTCGCGGCAGCGCGAGCAAGTCCAGCAGCCGCGCGTCTCGCAACACCGCCCGCTCCGCCGCCAGTGTTTCCGCGTACAACGCCATTGCCAGTTCGCGCAACTCCGCCCATTGTCCGCGCTCCAGAACCACGGCGAAATCCGCCAGCGCCGGCGTGTCGCCCACCTGCGGGTCCCACTTGCAGCAATCGAAAATGGCATGACGCCGTGCCGCCCTCATCCGTTCTTTTGGCAACCGCGGCGTGCAACTCAATCCCGTGTTCATGTTCATGTCACCAAACGCCGAGCCAGAGCAAATAACCGCCGCTGGCCATCAGCTCCGCCATCACCAGCGCGACGCTGACGCCCAGCGGCAGCCGCGTACGCCGCGCCGCGAACTCCACGGCGGCGAGCGCCAGCATCGCCGCGAACAGCGGCCGCCCCGCGTGTAAAAAATCCGTCACCGTGCCGCTGACGCTCACCCAATCCCCCGCCACCGCCCGCCCCGCCAGCGCGCCGCCGCACAAGAAAAATCCCGCCAGGCGCGTCGCCAGGCTGGTGTCGCGGTTGACCGTGACGCGCTCCATCATGTCGGCGCTGAAGTTCAGCAGCACCAGCCCGAGCCACAGCGCTCCGGTTGACAGCAACGCGGAAAACACCACCACCCACCAGCCCGGCCCGTCGCCGACATTCGCGCCGCCGAACGCCAGCGTCACGCCGAGCATCAGCCCCGCGCCGCACAGCGCCGCCGCCGGATTGCGCGAGTCAATCCAGTCGTAGCGCAAATCAAACCCCAGCGCCCCAAACGCCGTGACCGTGACCGTCAGCCACGCCAGCCCCATGAGCGAATAAAAGCCGAGATACAACACGCTGCTCCTCACGTCGTGGCTTGACCAGCAGCGCAGCACCGCCAGCAACAGCAGTGTGACCATCAGCGGCATGATTTGCGCGAACCATCGCCCCGCCGGATTGCGCTCCAATTTCAAGCCGCGCGGGCACCAGAGGAATATCCATTGGAGCCAATACCCCGCCAGCAACGCGCTGACAATCAGCGCGATTATTTCATCACCGCTCACGGGCGAAAATTGTACAGCAAAATTATTTATGACAAACGCGAAAAAGCGGGCGCTGTCATTGGGTTTTGGAACGGCACACCAGCAGCGGCGGCAAAATCAGCACGCTGACAATCATCGCCGTCAGCACGCCGGTGAACGCGCCGAGGCCCATGATGAACAGCACCTTGTGTTCCGCCAGCAACAGCGCGCCGAAACCGGCCAGCGTGGTCAGCGCCGTCGCCAGCACGGCGCGCGTCGGGTGCGTCCCGCCGCGCTCCCGCTGCCGCACCATGAAGACGCCGTAGTTCACGCCCAAGCCCAGCAGCATCGGAAAAACGAAAAAACCGGACAGGTTGCACTCCGCGCCGCTGACGGCGAGCACGACGAAGAACGCCGCCATGCCGCACCAGCACGGCAGGAAGCACAGCAGCGCCCGCCGCCAGTCGCGCAGCAGCCGCGCCAGCAGCGCGAGGCACAGCGCGAACAGCGCGGCCATGATGACGCTGATATTGCGGAAGACCTCGCGCGCGAGGACGCGGTGGATTTTTTGCTGCGACACCACCGTCAGCGGCACTCCAGTGTCAGCGGGCACGACGGCGTTTTCCGGGATGATGTGCGCCACGGCGACGCCGCCGCCGCTGACGATGAACGGGTCGTAAATCTCGCGCAAGTCGCACGCCACGGGGTCGCCGTCAGCGGTGATGAATTTTTCAAACGGGGCGAATGCCTGCGGCTTCAAACCAAGGGTTTGGGCCGCGCCGCTGACGGTGAGCATGGCGCCGGTGATTTTTTTTTCATCCCAAAATTCACGCCACTTCGCGTTGTTTTCCGCCGCGCGTTTTTTTGACACGAACAACTTGGTCAACGGCAGCGGCGAGTTCATTTGCGCGGAAAGAATTTCCGTGTTGCGCAGCGCTTCGTCAGCGTCAGCGCCATGGACGAACAGGAATTGGTTGCGCCGCTCGACGCTGCCGGTGAGCGCGTCAAACTCCGCGCGGTCGATCCGGCACCCGGCGCTGACGGTGTTCAGCGCGTCGAGCGCAAAGTTGAAATTCACGAACGGCAG
>JAITHY010000153.1 GCA_031279715.1 Verrucomicrobiales bacterium
AGGAAAAAAGGCGGTCACCCTCAGTGGCCGCCTTTTTTGTTTTGGTGCGAGACACAAAAAATAAATCCCGCCCCCACAAGCAACCCGCCAACAACGGCGCTGACAGTCAGCCCAACGGACAACGGGTGCAAACTGACCGTCAGCGGCACAGCAGCCCAAACGGAGCTATTGCGCCGCTGGCGCTCTTGAATGTCGATTCGCCCTAGCGGGATTGGCCCGCCTCCTTCAAACTCCACGCCAACGGCGCGGCGCTCCAGCCCTCCAGCGGCGGGCGTTTGTCGTACAGGCCGGGCGCGATCTCATCCTTCTCCGCGTACACGCAACGCAACATCTCCAGCTTCGCGTCGATGTTGTCAATGTGATGCAGCAACCACGCCTCCGGCGTGCGCGGCGTGACGGGCGAGCCAAACTCGCGGCTGCCGTGATGCGCGGCGATGAGGTGCAACAAATGGTCGCGCACCAACTCGGACCCGGCAACATCGGCGAACAACTCACCGTCAGCGTCTTTCGCCTGGTTCCAGAATTTGTTCGCGATTTCGATTCCAAGGGAAATGTGGCCCAGCAACTCGCCGCGCCGGCTCGGTTTCGCCACAAAGCCACGCTCGGGATAATCGTTCTCCCACATTTTCCCCGCGTCATGGAACAACACGCCGCAATACAGCAAGTCCGGGCACACTTCCGGATACAGCGGCGCCACCGCCACCGCCAGCCGCAGCATCTGGCTGGTGTGCTCCAGCAGCCCGCCGCGCCGCGCGTGATGATACGTCCGCGCCGCCGCCGCGCGCCGCCATTTCTTTTCCAGTGACTGCAACGCCAGCAGCGCCACCGCGCGCAGGCGCGGCTCAGTCAGCGCGGCGCAGACGCTGACGGTGAAGTCCCAGTTGTCTTGGTTCAGCTTCGCCGCTGACGGTGAGCCTTGCAGAAAAATCTCCGTCTCATCGTCAGCGAGCACGCGGAGCGCGGGGCGACTGACGTTCAACCCGAAATTATTGATGAAAAAACGTCCGCTCAACTCGCAAAACGCGCCGGCCTGCAAGTCGCGGCATTTGTCGAACGCGGAGGTGTCGCCCCAGATTTTGAATTTGGCGCGACCGTCAGCGTCCACGACTTCGAGGTCAAAAAACGGCTTGTCATTTTGCGTGCGCCCCTGTCGCAACTGGTCAATCTGCACCCGCACCGTTTCGTCGAGTTCCGCGCCGCCGTTGCCGCCCGCCCGTTTTGAAAGTTCCGCCAGAGTTAACATCCCTCCAGCATGGACGCTGACGGTGAGAGGGAAAGCCTATTTTTGCGCGCTTAATAACTGTGCCTGTCCAGCCGCACTTTCCCGCGGAAGACGTAGTAGATGCACGCCGTGTACACCAGCACAACGGGCAGTCCGATGAGCGCGATGACTAACATGATGCCCAGCGTCGACGGCGACGAGGCGGCGTTGTAAATGTGCAGACTGTTGGCGGGATCGGGATTGGACAGCACCAGGTTCGGGAACATGCCAAGGCCGAACAGCGCCATCAAACACAGCATCGCCACGCAGGATGAAATGAACGCGGAGAAATCGCGGCGGTGACTCACCTCGCGCGGGATGTTGGCGATGGCGAGGATATTCACCACCACCAGCAAAATAAACCACGGCGTCGCGCGCAGTTTTTCCGTCATGCCCGGCACATACAACAACGTCAAAATCGCCCCGACTGCGTACAGCGCGACAAACACCACGATGGTTTTGTTCACCCAGCCGCGCAATTTTTCGTGCAGCGCGCCCTCCGTCTTCATCAGCGCATAAATGCACCCGTGCATCGCGAACAGCGCGACGGTGGTCAGCCCCATCACCAGCGCGTACGGATGCAGCAGGTTGAAAAAGCCGCCAGCGTACTCGATTTGCCCGTCCACCACCGTCAGCGGAATGCCCCACGCAATGTTGCCAATCGCCACGCCAATCAACAGCGCGCTGACGATGGAGCCGATGCTAAAGCCGATGTCCCACGACTTGCGCCACGACGCCTGTGGTTGCTTGCCGCGAAACTCTATCGCCACCGCGCGGAAAATCAGCGACGCCAGCAACAGCATGAACGCGAGGTAAAATCCGCTGAACACCGTCGCGTACACATTCGGAAACGCCGCAAACAACGCGCCGCCGCCCGTGACCAGCCACACCTCGTTCCCATCCCACACCGGACCAATCGAGTTGAGCATCAGCCGCCGCTCATCGTCAGTCTTGGTGAACAAATGCAGGATGCCGACGCCAAGGTCAAAACCGTCCAGCATCGCGTAGCCCGTGAACAAAATGCCGACCAGCAGGAACCAGACCACGTTCAAGTTCAGCCCAAGCGTATCTTGAAAAAACTCCATCATACCCGTTTGGATTTTGTTAGCGAACCCGCGCCACCGTCAGTGCCAGCGTCAGCGGCAGGCCCGAGTTGGATTTTATTATTCAACAAATAAATAAACACCGCGAACAGCAGCGCGTAAATCAAGGCGAACAACGCCAGCGACGACACCACCTGGCCGGCCGTCACCACCTTCGACAGGGCGTCCGACGTCCGCAGCAAACCGTACACAATCCACGGTTGCCGCCCGATTTCCGCGGAAAACCAGCCCGCTTGGTTCGCGATTTGCGGCAGCAGCACCGCGAACACCATCACCCACAGCGCCCCGCGATTGGCGAACAACGTCCCGCGCCACCACAACAGCGCGCCGACGCCGCTGATGGTGAAAATCAACACCCCGCAACCCACCATAAGATGATAAAATTGAAATGTCAGATTGACAGGCGGGCGCTCCTCCCGGGCGAAGGCATCCAGACCTTTCACCTCAGCGTCAGCGGCGCCATGCAAAAACCAACTCAGCATGCCCGGAATTTTCACACCGCTGACCGTCTCCTCCGCGTCATTCACCCAGCCGAGCACATACATCCCCGCCGCGCCCGTTTGGTAATGCCCCTCCAGCGCCGCGAGCTTGGCAGGCTGGTTTTTCGCCACACCATCAGCGCTGCTGTGTCCCGTCACCAACTGTGTCACCGACGCGACAACGGCCACGGCCAGCGCCACCTTGATTGACGCCCTGGCAAACTCAATATGCTTCTTTTTCAACAAATACCACGCGCTGACGCTCAGCACCAAAAACGCCCCGGCCAGCCACGCGCCGCTGACGGCGTGGCTCAGGCGGTCAACCGACGAGGGGTTGAACACCATCGCCCAAAAGTCCGTGATTTCCGCGCGCGCCTGCAAGCCCTCGCCGACGATGTGAAAGCCCGCGGGCGTCTGCTGCCATGAGTTCGCCACGATAATCCACACCGCGCTGAAGTGCGCCCCGAACGCCACCATCAGCGTCGAGAAAAAATGCATCTTCGGCCCGACTTTGTCCCAGCCGAACAGCAGCACCGCGAGAAATCCCGATTCGAGAAAAAACGCAAAAATCCCCTCCGCCGCCAGCGCCGATCCAAAAATGTCGCCGACGTAGCGCGAGTAAGTCGCCCAGTTGGTGCCGAACTCAAACTCCATGACAATCCCCGACGCCACGCCAATGGCAAACGTCAGCGCGAAAATTTTTGTCCAAAATTTTGCCATGTCATGCCACAGCGCGTCACGGGTCTTCAGCCACACGCCGTCCCTGATGACCAAAATCACACCCCGTCCGATGCTCAGCGGGGGGAAAATATACTGAAACGCCACTGTGAAGGCGAATTGGATGCGCGCGAGGATTTCCACGTCCATTGGTGAAATTTATCCCACACTGACCGTCACGCAAGTAAAAATTTCCCGCGCCCGGCCGCCATTTATTTTCCGAGCGATTGCCCGAACGACTCCACGGCCTGCTTGAGGCGCTCTGTCAGCGAGTCGTCGAGGACGCGCCGGTCGGCGATGTCGTTCAGCAACGCCTCCTCGCGCGTGGCGAGGTAGTCAGCCAACCGCGCCTTCACCGTCAGCACCTGGTCCACCGGCACGCTGTCGAAACAACCGTTTTGAGCCGCCCACATGATGACGACTTGTTGCTCCACCGGCAGCGGCTGGTATTGCGACTGTTTGAACACCTCGACGATGCGCGCGCCGCGGTCAAGTTTGGCTTTCGTCGCGGCGTCGAGATCGGAGGCGAATTGCGAGAACGCGGCCAGCTCGCGGAATTGCGCCAGCTCCAGCTTGACCTTGCCTGCGACTTGCTTGATGGCTTTGATTTGCGCGGCGGAACCCACGCGCGAGACGCTGATGCCGACGTTAATCGCGGGGCGCACGCCTTGATAAAACAAATCCGACTCCAGGAAAATCTGACCGTCCGTGATAGAGATGACGTTGGTCGGAATGTAAGCCGACACATCGCCCGCCTGTGTCTCAATGATGGGCAGCGCCGTCAGCGAGCCGCCGCCGGCGGCGTCACTCAACCGCGCCGAGCGTTCCAACAGGCGTGAGTGCAAATAAAACACGTCGCCCGGATACGCCTCGCGTCCCGACGGGCGCTTGAGCACCAGCGAGATTTGCCGGTAGGCGGCGGCGTGCTTGGACAAATCGTCGAACACTATCAGCGCGTCCATGTTGCGCGCCGTGAACCATTCGCCAATCGCCGCGCCCGCGAACGGCGCGAGGTATTGCGAAGTCGCCGAGTCCGACGCCGTGGCGGCGACGATGACGGTGTGGGCCAGCGCGTCGTGCTCGGTCAGCGTGTTGATGACGCGCGCAAGGTTGGAGCGTTTCTGCCCAATCGCGACATAGATGGAATATAACGGGCGGAACTTTGGATCGCCGCTTTGTTCGCCGCGCCGGTTGATTTTTGCCTGGTTGATAATCGTGTCAATGGCGACGGTGGTTTTGCCCGTGGCACGGTCGCCGATGATGAGTTCGCGCTGGCCGCGGCCGATGGGAATCATCGCGTCAATTGCGAGGATGCCGGTCTGCACGGGTTGGTTGACGGGCTGGCGCTTGATGATGCCGGGAGCGATTTTTTCGACCGGATTAAATTCCTCCGTCTTGACGGCTCCCTTGCCGTCGATGGGGTTGCCAAGCGCGTCCACCACGCGGCCCAGCAGCGCCTTGCCAACCGGCACGCGGATTTGGTGCCCACTGGCGCGCACTTCATCGCCTTCCTTGATGCCAAGAAAATCGCCAAGCACAATCGCGCCGACCTCGGTGTCTTCCAAGTTCAGCACCAGCCCGACGCTGCCGTTAGCGAAGGTGACGGTTTCCTGATATGCCACGTCAGTCAATCCTTCAATCTTCACGACGCCGTCCATAATTTCACGTACGCGCCCGACGTTCGCCTGCCCGCCGCCGCTTTTGAAACCCTTAATCTGCGATTCGATATCCTCTAACAATGAACTCATAATATTACCTCAAAACTGTTGCGCCAATTCCGCCAGCCGCCCGCTGACGCTCACATCCCACACACGGCTGCCAACGCGGATTTTCAACCCGCCGAGCAATTCCGGCCTGGTCACGACCTGACGGTCAGCGAGGTCGGGGAACTCCGCGTCCAGCGCCGCCAACACCGCCGCGCCACCGTCAGCGAGCGGCGCCGCCGTCTCAACCACAGCGGAACGCTCGTTCAAATCAATCTCCACCAACCGCGCCAGCCGCGTCAAAATCGCCAGGTAATTGCGCGGTTTCCGCGCCGCCACCTCGCTGACAATCAGCCGCGCCGCCGCCGCGTCCACCCTGCCGTCCTTGCGGCAAAGCAGGAACAGGCGTTTGGCGATGTTGCGGGACTCGCGGTTGATTTTCATGAAATGACCTCCGTGCGCCAGCCGGCTTTTTGTTTGAATTTGTCGAATGACAGACGCCCGCAAAATTCCCCACCCCGTGCCGGCGCATCATGCCCGGCGCGCCGGATGGTGTCCTGCTCGCCAGGGTTAAAATCCCCCACTGCTCTGGCGATGACACCGGAGCGCTGGGGGAGGCGCGTGATTTTTCCGCCGCTGCTCATGTCACTTTTTCAACCCTTCCAACGCCTCTTGTTGCAAGCGCTCCTGGTCCGCCGCTGACAGCGCGCGGCCGATGACTTTGCTGGTGGTCAGCACGACAAGCCGGCCCATTTCCTGCCGCAACTCGCCCGCCAGCCGCTCCCGCTCCCGCGCGGCGGTTTCCCCGGCCTTTTTCAACATGGCCTCGATTTGCAATACGGTTTCTTGCGCCTTGCGCGCGGTCAGCGAGTCGGCGTCGCTCTTCGCCTTCGCCAGCAGCGCGTTGGCGGCCTCGTTGGCTTTCGCCAAAATTACCCGCCTCGTCCGCTCGCTGGCGGCGAGTTCGTTTTTGATTTTCTCAACGTTCGCCACGCTTTCCGCGACGCGCCGCTGACGCTCATCCAACATTTTCAAAATCGGCCGGTAGGCATACTTTTTCAAAATGAGGAATAAGATGATGAAGATGACCAGCTGGCTGGCCAACAGACGCCACTCAATGCCAAGGCCGTTGATGACCTCCACCACCCCGCTGTGACTGTCAGCGTCCGCCGCCGCCAGCATCGCGCCCTGCGTTACTCTTGCCGTTAATGATGACCACATAAAATCGGGGGGATTCGCCCCTCCCCCCAAGGGTTGATTTTCAAACTTTGATGAATAAAGCGTAGAACACAATCGCCTCCGCCAGCGCAGACCCCAGAATCGCCATGGTCAACACCTTCGGGAACGCGCCGGGGTTGCGCCCAATCGCCTCCACCGCTTTCGCGCCCACGATGCCCACGCCAATGGCCGCGCCCAAAGCCGCCGCCGCCACATTGATACTTCCTGTCAGTTCCATATTTGCCTTTCTATTTTTCCGCCGACGCCCACTCGCTGGGAATGGTCGCGCCGGCAAATGGTCATCGTCAGCGCCTCAATGCGCCTCCTCCTCGTGCGCTGTCGAGAGTTGCGTGTACACCGCGCACAACAACAAGAACACCAGCGCCTGCACCAGCCCGACGAGCAATTCCATCCCGTACGCCAGCGTTCCAAACACCACGCCGCCGACCGGCCCGCCCAGCCCCATCAGCGCGTGCACCAAATTTTCCCCGCCGAAAATATTGCCGTACAACCGCATCGGCAGCGACAGCGCGCGCGAGGCGATTGAAATCAACTCAATGCACCCGACGCCGACGAACACAAACGCGAGAAAAGCGTTCAGCGTCACTGTCAGCGCCTTCGCCACAAGACCGAGGCCCGTCGTCTCCAGCAATCCCTTCGGCCCGAAATTATGCTTGATAAACCCCCACAACCCGACTTCCCGAATCGTCCACACAAACCAAATCACCATGAACGACAGCGCCAGCGCCAGCGTCATGTTCACGTCCGCGTTCGCCCCGCGCAACAACGGCACAAACTCCCGCTGACCGTGAACTTCCCCAACCACGCCGACGGACCCGACGCCCGGCAGCAGTGACGACCAGTTCGCCACGAGAATAAAAATGAAATAACTCACCAACAGCGGCGCGACCTTCCGCACCAATTTTGCGCCGACGATGGATTCCACGAGCGCAAACAGAGACTCCACGGCCCATTCGAGAAAATTTTGCGCTCCGGCCGGCACCAACGCGAGCTTGCGCGTGGCGATTTGGACAAACCCCACAATCAGCGCAACCGTGATGACGGCGCTGATGGTGGAGTTGGTAATCCACGAACCCAAACCCACCGCCTCCGCCGTGGGGCTGACCGATGCGAGCAACATTGCAGCCTGATATAATCCCGCGTCTTTGCGCGCGATGCAAGCAAAAGTTAAAGCCGGACGGAAAACGCCGACGCCACGCCGCGGAGAACGCGAGTTTTTTAAAACCCTGCGAACTCCGCGGCTCCACGTGAACATTGGATTAGAACTGATAGCGATAACCTGCGTTGAGGCCCCAGGGTTTGGTGAACTTGTCGCCGAAGGAGGCTTCGTAGTCGAGGCTGAGGTGATGGGCGGTGTTGAGTTTCCAAATGAGGCCGGCGCCGATTTCCGCGCGGGCGCCGTCGAGGTTCGGACGCCATTCTCCGCCGCTGGCTTTGACTTTTCCGCCGGTGCTCACTTGTTCGACGCCGCTGA
>JAITHY010000172.1 GCA_031279715.1 Verrucomicrobiales bacterium
CTCCAGGTCGCCCGCTTCGCCGTTCAGTTTGTTGCCTTCCGCCTGTTTGGCGGGGTCGCCCGCCAGGCCGGAGGGTTTTCGGTCCTTGGTTTGCTTGAAGTCGTAAAAATAACCCACCAAGCCGCCGTCTTCGGGATTGGCGTTGGTGTTGCCGAACGGGTTGGCCATTGAGCGCGGGGCGCCCGGAGTTTTATTGGGATTGGCGCTTTTTTGCGGTGTGGGCGCTTGCTGGGGGGAATTTTCCGCCGAGGAACTGCTCATCATGCTCGTTGGCGGGGCGACGGCGAAGGACGGCGCGGAGGTGGGCGCGGACGCGGAGATGGTTTCGACGCTGAAGCTGGGCACCGGCGGCGCTTCCATGACGGCGTCGTCCGGCAGGGTGGCGGGGTCATCGCTTTGGTTGTCCGGCTCGTCCGGCGCGGGCGGGATGTCGGACGCGGATCCGGCGGGCGCGTATTCGCCGGAAGGGATGACTTTGGGCGCGACGGCCTGGATAATAATAATGCCGCTGATGCCGAGGAAAATGGCAAGGTGCAAAATCAAGGAAATGCCCAGCGCGCCGACTGGCAGAAAGCGTTGCAATTTTTTAAGGTCGCTCATGTGCCAATCATAGCAATTAATGTAAAATGTCGATGAAAAAATACGGGGTCATGGTCAGCGTGGCAATCTCCCGCTAATAATGTGATTGAATTGCGCGGTCTTGCATTTAATATGCTCCGGAATTGATGACCGAACCAACGCCAACCACCAAGACCGGATTGCTGGAACTGATGTTTCTCAGCCGCGAGACTGACCGCCGCGAGGGGATTTTGACGCGGCAGGGGAAGGGGTGGTTTCAAATCGGCGGCGGCGGGCATGAGGCGCTGGCCGCCCTGGCGCCACTGTTGATGACGGATGATTTTATTTTTCCGCATTACCGTGACCGCGCGCTGGTGATGGCGCGCGGGGTCAGCGTGCATGATTTGGCGTTGCAATTTTTCGGCAAGCGCGGTTCCAGCAGCGGTGGGCGCCAGTTGCCGGGGCATTTCAGTGACCGTCAGCGGAATATTTGGAGCCTTGCGTCGCCCACCGGCAGCAATCTTCTGCCCGCTTGCGGCGTGGCGTGGGGGATGCGGCTTGACGGGCGGGCGGATGTGGTGATTGCCAGCGTCGGAGATGCGGGAATGCGGCAGGGCGAGTTTTTCGAGGCGGTGTCGTTTGCCATTGAAAAAAATCTGCCGGTGCTGTTTCTCGTCGAGGACAACGGTTATGGTATCAGCACGCCGACGCTGGGCACCAATCCACTCCGCAAGGGATTGTTCGGCGAAAAATATGTGCGCAAGTTCGACGCCCGCGTGGTCAGCGAGGTGTGCCGCGTCGCGGCGTCAGCGATTGACCGCGCCCGCGCCGGCGGCGGACCGACGATTTTGTGGGGCGAGCTGGACCGCCTCGGCAGTCACTCCAGCAGCGACGACCATCGCATTTATCGCCCCGCCGCGGATTTGAAGGCGATGAGCGCGCGCGACCCGCTGACGTTGTTCGCCCGGCAACTCATCGCTGACGGTGAGCTTGACGCCGCGTCATGGTCAGCGCGCCAGGTTGAATTGGCCGAATACGTTGACCAAGAATACGCCCGCGCCGCCGCCGCTGATAACCCCGCGCCGACGGAAACACTCGCCCACCTCACGGGCGAGTTGAACGCCAATTACCGCGAGGAAAAAATTCACACCGCTGACGGTCAGCCATGGCGGATGCTCGACGCGGTGAACCACGTTTTCCGCGAAAGCCTCGCTGAGGATGACAAATACATCTTTTTCGGCGAGGACATTTGCGACCCGCTCGGCGGCGTGTTTAAGCTCACAAACGGCTTGTCCGCGAAATTTCCCGGACGTGTTTTCAACTCGCCGCTGGCGGAGCAAACCATCATCGGCGTCGCCTGCGGCCTGGCGTCGTACGGGTACAAACCGGTTTTTGAAATTCAATTCATCGACTTCATCGGCACCGCGTGGAACCAACTGGTCAACAACCTCGCCACGTTGCGCTGGCGCAGCCGCGGCGAATGGAAATCCCCGGCGGTGATTTACGCGCCGTGCGGCGCGTATTTGCCCGCCGGTGGACCGTGGCACAGCCAGTCGAACGAAGGCGCGTTCGCCCGCGTCCCCGGCTTGCGCGTGGTGGAGCCGTCCACGCCGGAGGACGCCGCCGGACTGATGCACACGGCGATGCGCGCCGATGATCCGGTCCTGTTCTTGCTGCCCAAGCATTTGTTGCGCGCCAAACGCCCCGTGCCCGCCGAGATTTTTTCCATTCCGCTCGGCAAGGCAAAGGTCACCGTCAGCGGCGCGGACGTCACCGTGGTCGCGTGGGGCAATTGCATGGAAAAAGTTTTGCAAGCCGCCGGGGAGCTGACCGGCAGCGTGTCCGTGGAAGTCATCGACCTCCGCACCATCCAGCCGTGGGACAAGCCCGCGGTCAGCGATTCCGTGGCCAAGACCGGACGGCTGATGGTGGCGCAGGAGGACAACCGCAGTTGCAGTGTCGGGCAGATGATAATCAGCGAGCTTTCCGCTGACGGCGAGCTTTGGCGGCGGCTGAAAGCCGCGCCGCTGCTGGTGACGCGCGAGGATGTCCACATCGGCTTCAATCCCATTTGCGAAAAAAACTGCCTGCCGACCGTGGAGCAAATCAAGGCGGGCATTTTGGCGTTAACCGGAGAAACATTATGAGTGACCACCCAATCCCCATCACCATCCCCGCCATTGGCGAGGGTTTGGAAGAGGCGCGCATCCTGAAATTTTTCAAGCAACCCGGCGAGGCCGTCGCCAAGGATGAGCAAATCTACCAGCTTGAAACCGACAAGGCCATCGTGGACATTGAGTCGCCGTCAGCGGGCACACTGGATTCGTGGACGGCCAAGGAAGGCGATATTGTCGCCATCGGCGCGACGATTGGGTATGTAAAAATTTGAAACGCTTATTCATCATCGTCAGCGGCGCGGCGTCGGGATGCTTGCTGACGCTGGGCTACGCGCCGTTTGCCCGGGCCTGGGCGGGCTGGATTTTTCTGTTGCCGCTGGCGCTGACGGTGATGCTGTGCTGCCGCTCGCGGTGGGTGGCGCTGTCAGCGGGCTATGTGTTTGGCGTCACGCATTTTGCCACGAGTTTGTTTTGGCTGGCCACCGTCAGCGTCATTGGCTGGGCGGCGCTGGCGCTGTATTTGGGTTTGTATTTTTCGGTGTGGACCTGGCTTTGGTGGTGGCTTGCGACGCCGGTGCCGGAGCGTCCCAGTTCGCGCGTCAATTTTTTCCGCATCATCGCGGGCGCCTCGGCGTGGGTGGTTTTGGAATGGGTGCGCGGCACGCTGTTCACCGGCTTTCCGTGGAATCAACTTGGCGTCACGCAACACAGCGTCATCGGCTTGGTGCAATCGGCGGAACTCGGCGGCGTGCTGCTCATCTCGTGGCTGGTGGCGCTGGGCAACCTCGCCGTTGTCATGGTCAGCGCGCGGCTGTGGCGGGAAATCCGGCTGGGGCAAATGGCGCGGATGCGGTGGGAGTTCACTCTCAGCCTCGCCATTATCGGCGTCACCTTTGCGGTGGGTGTGCGCGGCCTGTTCAAAAAGCCGGAGTATGTGACCGCGTTGCGTTATCTGGCGGTGCAGCCGAATTTTCCCAATGACCCGTGGCGGCCGGGGGTCACCGTCAGCGAGGCGCTGGCGAAGATGTGTGTGCTCAGCGTCAGCGGCTTGTCGCAAGCGCCCACGCCGGTGGACCTTGTCATCTGGCCGGAGACGCCGGTGGGCGACGCGTTGGATGCCGCCCCGGATTTTTTGAAAGTTCTTCGGGCGCTGACGGTGGAGCGCGGCGGCGCGTGGCTGTTTGGCTCCAACACAACCACCGTCAGCGACGTGTATAACAGCGCGTGGTTGTATAATGGAAAAAATTCCGCGCCGGAGATTTATCACAAAAACCACCTCGTGCCGTTCGGTGAATACACGCCGCTGAAAAAAATCTTTCCGTGGATTTTGAAACTGACTCCGGTGGGCATTGATTTTTCATCCGGCGCCGGCGCCGTCCCGCTGACGCTGACGGAGCCGCGGTTAAAAATCGCCCCGCTGATTTGCTTTGAGGACAGTCTGGCGAAACAGGCGCGGAAGGCGGCGCGGCACGGGCCGGATTTGTTCATCAACATGACCAATGACGGCTGGTTCAAGGACAGCGCCGCGTCGATGCAGCATTTGCACAACGCGATTTTCCGCGCGGTGGAACACCGGCTCCCGCTGCTGCGCGTCACCAACAGCGGCGTGACGGCGGAAATCAGCGAGCGCGGCGTGGTGCGGAAGATATTGCGCGACGCTGACAGTGGGCGGACATTCACCGACGGCGTGTTATACGGTGAGCTGCCCATCCCGCCGCGCCGCTCCACGCTTTACCAGCGGCGGGGTGATTGGGTGGCGGGCCTGGCCGCCATTCTTTTCTTCATCGTCAGCGCCGAGAAAATCCTCCGCGCGGGTTTCGATGCCAAGTTGCTGACGGGTGAGGAGAAAAAATAAAGGCTATTTTTTCCCGTTTAGTTTTTTCCACAGATAGGGCAGGGCGGGGGCGAAGTCCCGCGGTTTTTCGCGCATCCACTGTTCCAATTCGGGAATGCGTATCCAGCGCAGTCCGGCGACTTCAGCGGACTGTGGGTGGAAGGGGCCGTTGTGGCGGGTTTCGTATACTTTGACAAATTCCCGGCCGGTTTCCTCGCAGGCGCGGAGGCAGGCGATTTCCTTCAGTTCGCTGACGGTGACGCCGAGTTCCTCGCGCAGTTCACGGGCGGCGGCGGCTTCGTAAGTCTCGCCGCTGTCGACGTGGCCGGCGGCGGAGCTGTCCCAGGTGTTGGGGTGGCGGTCTTTGGCGGGGGAGCGGAGTTGAATGAGCAGCGCGCCGTCATCGCGGTAAACGAGGATGTGGGCGGCGCGGTGGCGGTGGCCCATGGCGTGGACTTCACTGCGCGGGGCGCTGCCGATGACCTCGTCCCGTTCGTT
This sequence comes from Verrucomicrobiales bacterium, assembly GCA_031279715.1. Taxonomy (GTDB): domain Bacteria; phylum Verrucomicrobiota; class Verrucomicrobiia; order Methylacidiphilales; family JAAUTS01; genus JAIRPN01. The sequence goes on from JAITHY010000172.1 coordinate 5,008, forward strand.
GACGATGTCGAAAATTTCTTCCGGTTGCCGGGTTTGGCGGAACAGGGCGTGCCATTCGCTGACGGTGAGTTCCTCGGCTCGGGCCTGGCCGTTGTATTGCGGGATGAGGTTGCGCAGTTTTTTGCGGCGTTGGGAGAAGCCGTGGCGGACGAATTGGTAAAACTCCCGTTGCTGTCCGGTGGTGAAGGCGGGGCGGTCATCCCGCAAGGTCAGCTGGATGACGGTGGAGGCGACGGCGGGAGCGGGGTAGAAGACGCTGCCAGTCAGCTTTTTCAGCGGCTCGATGTGGTAATAGGATTGCAACAGCACGCTGACGGCGCCGTAGTCCCGGGTGCGCGGGGCGGCGGCGAGGCGCCCGGCCATTTCTTTTTGCAGCATGAAAATGCAATGGCGCGGCGGCGCGGGCATGCGCAGCAACGCGACCAGCAGCGGTGTGGAGACATTATAAGGCAGGTTGCCGATTGCGCGGTCGCAGCCGCTGACGGTGGGCAGCGTGGCCACGGCGTCGCCCTCGATGAGGGTGAAGTTTTTGCGCGGGCCGAATTTTTCGCGCAGCCAGGCGCACAGTCCTTTGTCAATTTCCAGGGCGGTGAGGCTGAGGTTGAGGTCCAGCAGCCGCGCGGTCAGCGCGCCGAGGCCGGGGCCGATTTCCACCACGCGGTCACCGGCGGCGGGGGAGAGCCAGTCCACAAGTTGGCGGCAGATGTTTTGGTCGAAGAGGAAGTTTTGTCCGAGGCTGGCCAGCGGGCGCAGGTGGCGGGCGGAGAGGGTTTGGTTGATTTCAGTGGGGGTCATGGGTGGTTAGAATTGTTTCCAGTCGAGTTGCCGCCGCAGGTAGCGGAACAGGTCCTTGCCGGTGGCGAAGCCTTTGATGGGCGTGTCATGGTCAGCGTAGATGGCCAGCCAGCCGAGGTGTTGGTCGGCGGGGGTGTCGTTGTCAGCGGGGATGTTGTGGGGGCTGTAGAGGAGGATGACGGAGTTGTCGCCGACGAGGTCGCGGGCCTCGGTGAGGGCGTGGTTGAGTTGTTCGATTTCGGCGGTGATTTGGTTCGGGCGGTGGTCGTGGATGGCGTCGGCGATGAGGCTGTCATGAATGATGAGGAAGTAGCCGTTGAGGGTGAATTGCAGGCATTGGATGGCGTGGCGTGTCAAGTCGGCGAGGCTGGGCCTGCTCGCGGGCGGTTCCGTGTGGAAGGGCAGGTGGCGCGGGGCGAAGACACCGAGCAGCCGCCGTGTGCGCCAGACGGGGAGGTGTTGCAGTTCGTGGTGGTCGCGGACGATGGTGTAGCCGTAAAGGTCGGCCTCGTGGAACAGGTCACGGTCAGCGTGCTGGCGAACTTGGTTGAAATCGTCCGCGCCGCCGCTGAGGATGACGTTGATTTTGGTGTTGTCGAAGAGTTGTTGCAGGATGTCAACGGGGTTGGCCGGGTTTTTGGTGTGCGCGTAGAAGGCGGCGAGTTCCACTGCGGTGATGCTGCCGGTGCCGATGATGCCGACGGTGCGTCCGGCGCGTTGGGCGAGGTAGAGCAGGTTGTCCTGTACGCGCCCGTCGGTGGACAGGCCGAGGCGGTCGCCGTGGGTTTTGTAGCCGGTGGCGAGGTAGGAGAAGATGGTGTTGGAGTTGATTTGGAATGGGGGAGTGGCGAGTGGGGTGTTGTTGATGATGGCGATTCGGGCGCTGTCGGTGAGGAGGTTGGGAGTGCCGGCGCGGGCGAGGTGGTCGAGGTTGAGGCCGGGGACGATGAAGAGGATGACGCCGGAGGGTTTGGGGGCGACAAAGTATTTGTAATAGCCGAGTGCGAACGCGGCAAACAGGCCGAGGATGAGGACGGAGAGAACTTTGAGTCGCCAGTTCATTTGAGTGACTCCACGTTACAAAAGATGGGATTGGATTGGCAATTAAATAAAGCGTTGCCGCTCCGTTGGGGCGGGCCGTTTATTGGGAACGGAGGCTGCGGGAGTTTGGCTTGGGCAGGGGCGGGTTACCGCGCGTGCCGGACGGTTTGAAAGGGCACGGGGGCGAGCATCCGTTGCCAGACGCCGTAGCGCAGGCCGCGCGTGGTGCAGTGCACGGATTTCATGCCGGTCACCGTCAGCGCCGCGGTGAGCACGCACGCGCCGGCGGTGATGACGTCGGCGCGCTGCCGCGGGATGCGCGGGTGGGCGCGCAATTCGTCAAGACTGCGGGAGGCAAGAAAGTGCAACAGCCGCTGAAGTTCGGCGCGGCGGATGGCGAGGCCTTCCAACTCGTGAATTTCCATCTTGGGCCGGGCGGCGCAATGCAGCGCGGTCAGGGTGGTGACGGTGCCGCCGGAGCCGAGCAGGATGGCACCGCTGCCGGTGAAGTTCTTGAACTTGGCGCGCATGGCGTCCGTCAACTCGTTGAGCGTGGCGGCGAGGAGTTCCGGCGGCGCCGGCTGGCGGTGGCGCAGCAGCGCGTCGCGCACGCGGACGCAGCCGAGGGGCAGACTGTTTGCGCGGCGCAGTTGCCCGCCGCTGCCGCTGACCAATTCCACGCTGCCGCCGCCGATGTCAACGACGAGGATGTCCCGCCGCTGCCAGCGGTGGTAGGAGGTGGTGCCCGCGTACACCAACTCGCCCTCCCGCTTGCCGCTGATGACGCGGACGGGCGTGCCAAGGATGGCTTTGGCCGGCGTGAGGAGGTCGTCGCGGTTGGTGGCGGAGCGCAGCGCGCTGGTGCCGACGGCGATGATTTGTTCCGCGCCGAATTGCGCCGCCCGCCGCTGACAGTCATGCAACACCCGCAGTGTCGCCCGCCGTGAGGCGTCACAAATGCGCCCCGTCAGCGCCAGCCGGTGGCCGAGGCGTGTGGTGATGGCTTCCTCGCGGTGGACGGTGAGGAGCGTGCCGTGCTGGTGGCCGAGCATGAACTTGATGGAGTTGCTGCCCAGGTCCAGCACGGCGGCGCGCAGGTGGTGACGCGGTGGGGTTCCCATGCGGTTACTTTAACGCGCGGCGTGCCGGCGTAAATGGGAAAATAGGTGGACAGATTGCGTGGCAGGCTCTTTAATCTAGCTCTTATGCTCGATATTCGATTGGTGCGGGAGCAGCCCGCGTTGGTGAAGGAGCGGCTCGCCGTCCGCGGGAGCGGGGCGGAGGCGCAGGTTGATGAAATCGTGGCGGTTGACTGTCAGCGGCGGGCGAAGTTGCGGCAAGTCGAGCAACTCAAAAGCGAGCGCAATGCCATCAGCAAGGAGATTGGCGCGCGCAAGTCGCGGAAAGAGCAGGCGGATGATTTGCTGGCGGGGATGCGGGAGAAATCGGAGTTGATTGCGAAGCTTGACGCGGAGGTGGCGGCCGCTGACGGTGAGTTGGAGCAGATTTTGCTGCGCCTGCCGAATTTGCCGAGCGCGAATTGTCCGGTCGGCGTCAGCGCCGCTGACAATCCCGAAGTCGGGCGCCATGGCGCGCCGCCGGTGTTTGATTTCAAACCGCTGGACCATGTCACGCTGGCGGAGCGGCTGGGTTTGGTGGATTTCCCGGCGGCGGCGAAAATCAGCGGCAGCGGGTTCCTCGTATTCAAGGGAGCGGGGGCGAGGCTGGAGCGGGCACTTGTCAATTTTTTGCTGGACTTGCACACCCGGGAGCACGGATTCACCGAGGTCAACACGCCGTTTGTCGTGCGCGAGGCGTCGATGCAAGGGACGGGGCAACTGCCGAAATTTCGCGAGGACATGTATCGCGTCGAGGGCGAGGACTTGTTCCTTGTGCCGACGGCGGAGGTGCCGGTGACGAATCTGTACCGCGAGGAATTGCTCACTGTCAGCGACCTGCCGGTTTACAACGCGGCGCACACGCCGTGTTTCCGCCGCGAAGCGGGCAGCGCGGGGCGCGAGACGCGCGGCATGACGCGGGTGCATCAGTTTGACAAAATCGAGTTGGTGAAGATTGTCGAGCCGCGCACTTCGTATGACGAGCTGGAGAAATTGCGCCGCAACGCGGAGCGGGCGCTGGAGTTGCTGGGCTTGCATTACCGCACGGTTGAGTTGTGCACGGGTGATCTCGGGTTTGGCGCGGCGAAGTGTTATGACATTGAGGTGTGGGCGCCGGGCAGCGGGGCGTATTTGGAGGTGTCGTCATGCAGCAACTTTGAGGATTTTCAGGCGCGGCGGATGGGCCTGCGTTACAAGAGCGGCGAGGGCCGGAACGTCCACTGCCACACCCTCAACGGCAGCGGCACCGCGCTCCCGCGGCTGTTCATCGCGCTGGTGGAGACGTATCAGCAGGCGGATGGCAGCGTTAAATTGCCGGAGATTTTGCGTCCGTATTTTGGGGAAACTTTAATTAACTAGGAGAAAGTCATGAGCAACTTGGAAAGCACCATCAGCGAGGCCGTCAAGGCGGGGAAATTATGGCAGTCAAGCGCGGACAACATCGCGTTCCTGCTGCGCGAGGCGGAGGATTGGGAGCGGGCGAGCATCGGTGAATTGGCCGCTGCCGGTGAGTGGACGGAGTTGAACGACCGCTTTTACCAGACGCTGAAGTTCGGCACGGGCGGCTTGCGCGGGCGCACCATCGGCAAGGTCGTCACCAACAGCGAGTGGGGCGCGAACACGGAGCGCCGGGGCGCGCCGGAGCATCCCGCCGCCGGCACCAACGCGATGAATTTTTTCAACATCGGGCGCGCCTCGCAGGGCTTGCTGGCGTATGTGCGCGAGACGTTTCCCAATGAGCGGACGAGCATTGTGATTTCGCACGACACGCGCTATTTCTCGCGGCAATTCGCGGAATTTATCGCGCAGACAGCGTCAGCGATGGGCGTGGACGCTTACTTGTTCCCCGATGACCGCTCGACGCCGGAGCTGTCTTTCGCGGTGCGTTATCTCAACGCGCACGCCGGCGTGATGGTCACCGCCAGCCACAATCCACCGCATGACAACGGCTACAAAGTTTATTTCCGCGACGGCGGGCAGGTGGTGGAGCCGCACGCGACGAACATCATCAAAAAAGTGCAGACCATCAGCGGCGGCAAAGTCGCGCAGCCCGTCGCTGACAGTGAGCGCGGGCGCGTCACCGTCGTGTACGAAAAACTCGACAAGGCGTACCTCGACGCGGTGAGCGCGCTGGTGTTGAACCCGCAGATTGTCAGCGAGCAAAAGTCGAGGCTGAAAATCGTGTTCACGCCGATTCACGGCACGGGCATCCGCATCACGCCGGGCCTGCTCAACAAATTCGGTTTCAACTTCAACATCGTGCCGGAGCAGGCCAGGGGCAACGGCGGGTTCCCGACCGTGAAATCGCCCAACCCCGAAAACGCCGAGGCGCTGACGCTGGGCATTGAGCAGGCCAGGCGCGAGAACGCTGACCTTGTGCTCGCCACCGACCCCGACGCCGACCGCATGGGCGCGGCCGTCCGTGACCGCGAGGGCAATTATCAGGTCATCACCGGCAATATGATTGGCTCGCTGCTGGCGGCGCACCGGCTGGAGACGTTTTTCGCGCAGGGCATTTTGAACGCGGACAATGCGGCACGCGCGGTGCTGATTAAAACGTTTGTCACCACTGACCTTCAGCGGGCGATTGCGGAGAGTTACGGCGTGAAATGCGTGGACACGCTGACGGGCTTCAAATACATCTGCGAAAAGATGAAGGTTTACGAGGAACAGGCGGGCGGGCGCGGCGCGCTGTCAGCGGCGGAGTGGCGGGCGCGGCTGCTGGAGCGCAGTTCGTTCTACGTCTTCGGCGGCGAGGAAAGCCACGGTTATTCCGGCGGCGATTACGTGCGTGACAAGGACGCCAACGCAGCCGTGCTGATGTTCGCGGAGATGGCGGCCTACGCTGCCAGTCAGGGTTTGAATGTCCTGGAATATCTTGACCGGCTTTACGTCAGGCACGGTTTCTATTCCGAAAAACTTGGCACGCTGACGTTCGAAGGCGCGGAGGGCGCGGCTAAAATCAAAAAGTTGCTGGACAGTTACAAGACCAACGCGCCGTCAGCGTGGGGCGGGAGGAAAGTGGAGCGCGTGCAAAATTTCGCCGAGGAGACCATTTTTGACGCTGACGGCAAGGAAATTCCAAAAGAATTGATGCTGCTGTTTTACTTGGAAGGCGGCTGCCGCATCGCCGTGCGCGGCAGCGGCACCGAGCCGAAAATCAAGTATTATTTCTTTGGCAAATCCGCGGTGCGTGACGCGGCGTCATTGTCAGCGGTGAAGGACGAGGTCGGGAGAGAGTTGGAAAAACTCTGGACGGACACGCAAAGGGATGTTGAACAGCGGGTGGCGTAAGCGGGGAATCTCATGATTGAAGTGCTTTGGCTTGTCATTGGTTTTGTGCTGGCGGTGGGATTGTGTCTTGTTTACCAAGGCTATCGCTGGGCGTACGAACGGTTCATGCTCAGCCCGGAGGAACGCTGGCGGCGAAATTATGACCGGAAGCTGAAAAAGCATTTCAAATCGTTGTAAACTCCGTGGGGGATATGACCGCCGACGGTCAGCGAAAAATAGGTTGAAATCAGTCATTTAATAATTGTTGACAGACAATGCTGTTCAAGCGTAAATTCATCGTCAGCGGCCAAATAAAACTTCCGCGAAATTTGGAAAAGTGGTGAGTTAAGCGGAACGATGAATTTGGCAACATGTTGAAAATGAAGACGATGAGACAGGCAAATGAGTACAGCGCTCTCGCGCTCTCGCGCTCTCGCGCTCTCGCGCTCTCGCGCTCTCGCGCTCTCGCGCTCTCGCGCTCTCGCGCTCTCGCGCTCTCGCGCTCTCGCTTAATTTTTTCCCAGGCTTGGTGCTTTTTTATTCCATCTTCGCAATCGCGAGCACATGGCTGATGTCGTGCCCGTTCGCGGTTGTCTGGTCAACCCAATCAATCAACCAACAAAAGTGTACATCATGAAAACAATAATCAAACTAATCGGCGCGCTGATGGTGGCGGCCAACCTTCACGCCCAAGATAATCGCGAGGGCTTTAACTGGACTTGGGAGGGAGGCGACGGCGCTTGGGAGGACGCTCACTGGACTTCGGGGATTGACAGTAGTGTGGGTCAGGCATGGCTGGATCTCGCGCCGATTACCACCGCGTTTTCCGCGACGTTTTTCCGTGACGATACTCCGCAGCTCAAGGATGGACTCATGTATTGCGATCCGGCGGCGGCGCCGGGGTTGCGGGTGGGTTATAACATCATCAGCAGCGGCGGCGCTTGGTTTCACTATGATCGCTCCACGATTATCGAGGATGTCGGCGTTTCCGGAACCTGGAGGGTTAACCGGTTGAATGACATCGTCAGCGGGACCGGTTACGCCGCCGATAACTTCAAGGCGTTTTCCGGCATCAACGCGCAATTTGACAGTGTCAGCGGCACGGTCACGGTCAACGGACGCAAATGGCTGGACAGCCTCAACATCAGCGGCGGCGGCAATAATTTCACGCTGGCCTCCGCGGCCGCCGGCAGCGGCACCTTGTGGTTTAATTACGTCAGCAGCGGCGATGGCGGGCGGATTTACATGAACGGCGGCGGCTATGCCGAGTTGAAGGACTTGTATGTCACCAATCTTGATCCCGATAATAACACGGTCAAATCGCGCATGCTGGTTACCAACCAGGGTTCCGGGACGCTGGCGTTCAACAATGTCACGTTCATGGGCGGCAACAGCGTGCAGTTAAACAACAGCGGCGCCGGGCAGGTGATGACTTTTCAGGACGTGACGTTTGCCGCGCCGCAAAGCGACTGGATGCGGATTGACACGGGACATTTTTATTTTTACGGCAACAATATCAAGACGAACGACGGCGATTTGCAAATCGGCGAGGGCAACGGCACTCAAATTGTCATCGCCGCCGGTGGTATGCTGAAACATCAGGGAAACGCGCCGATTAACATCGGACGCAATGCCGCGGGCGTGACTTTGGACATTCAGGGCTTGCTGGAAATCAGCGACGCGGGCGGCGTCACGGGCGGGTCGCAAGACATCAACATCGGCACCAGCAACGGACTTGCCTATGTGACTTTGTCCGGCACCGGGCAGACGCGCTCCCATCGGCTGCGGGTGGGCAACAACACCGGCTATGCCGTGCTGATAGTCAATGACACGGGCGCGGCGGGCGCCATGGACCAGTTGTTTATCGCCGCCGGCAGCGGCACCGGCGAGGTGTGGGTCAATGGCAGCGGGACATTGTCAGCGGGCTGGGGTGTGTTGCTTGCCAACAATGGCGGGCTGGCCACGCTGGACATTACGGATCATGGCCAGGTATTGTTCAACCACCTCAACGCCGGCTGGGACACCCAAATCGCGCCCAGCAGCGGCACGGCCATTATTAACATCGGGGATGCCGGTTACCTGCATATTTACGCCAATTTAAGAGGCGCCCAAAACAACGCCGCCGCCCGCGCGGAAATTCATGTCACCGACAGCGGCTCGTTGCAAGTGGACAAGATGTTGCGTCTTGGGGAGGATGGGACCGGCATTCTGACCGTCAGCGGCAGCGCGCGGGTCAACTCGGCCGGTGACATGACGATTGGCGAAAACGTTGGCGCGCGCGGCAGCGTCACCGTCAGCGACCAGGCCAGCCTGCTGGCGGGTGATTTCACCGTGGGCAAGGCGGGCGCGCAATCGGAGTTCACCATCAGCGGCGGCTACGCCGAGACGGTGGGCAACAAATACACCTATGTCAATCAAGCCAATAATGTGGCCGGCAGCTCCGGCGTCCTCACTATCAGCGGCGGGACACTTTCGACGCAGGGCATTGATTTTGGCAGCAACAACACCACCGTCGGCACCGGCACGGCGATTTTGAACATCAGCGGCGGCAAGCTGATTTTGCGCACCGGCAACGGCATTCACACCGGCAATTACAGTGACGGCAACCAGGCGGATTACACCCACACGGCCAGCGACACGCAAATCAACCTCGGCGGCGGCGCCATCGAGAGTTGGGACAGTTGGAGTTCCTACATGCGGATGAACCTCACCGGCAGCGGCGGCAACATCAAATTCATCGCCTCCAACACCAGCGGCGCGCTGAACACGGCGACCTTGGGCGGCGAGCTGTCGGGCGCGGGCGGGTTGGAAGTGAAACAGGGGACGCTGATTATCACCGGCACCGCCGGCGGCGTGACGACGCACACGTACACGGGGCAGACGGTCATTGACAGCGGCGCGGCGCTGCAACTGACCAGCCTCGCCGAGCTGACGATTTCACTGTCAGCGCTGGAAAGCGGCGGCTGGAGCGCGTTCGCCGGCGCGGGCACGCTGACGCTGGACGGCAAGCTGAACCTGCTCGGCTTTGGCGCCGTCAGCGGCGAAAGCTGGCGGTTGTTCGACACCGCGTTGCTGGCCGGGCTGACCATCAGCGACAAAGCCGGCTTTTTGAAAGACTTTACGTGGGATGGGGCGGATGCGTGGACTTATGACAACGACTCACAGTTTGTCTTTGACCTGACCACCGGTTTGCTGACCATCCCGGAGCCGTCCGTGTGGCTGTTGCTGGGGATGGGCGCGCTGACGCTCACGGTGTTGCGGCGGGCGCGGCGGTGATCAGGCCGCTGACGGACACCTTTTCACATGAACAACCGGGGTTCAGCTTTGGTGGTGGTGCTGGCGATGGTGGTGTTGCTCACGGCGCTGGTCGTGGCGTTTTTTTCCCGCGCCTTGCTGGAGCAGCAAATTTCCACCAGCAGCGCCAATCAGGTCAAGGTGGAATTATTCACGCGCGGCGTGGTCGGGGTGATTGAGTCCGAGTTGCGGCAAAGCCTTGAGGCCACCGGCACCGTGATTGGCGGCGTGAGATACTACCGCGTCGCCAGCGGCGCCGCCGAGGGGGTGACGCCGCCGCGCGAAAGTTTGAAGGGGCTGACGAACAGCGAGGCTTTTCCCAACTTGGTGGCGATGAGTTCCGCGAAGTATCCGTTGCACGTCACCGGCAGCGTCCGCGCCGCTGAGCGGGCGTCCACCACTGGCACGTCGTTGAACGGGCGCAGCGTCCCGCTGTCAGCGTGGAACAAGCCGCTGTTGCTGCCGAAGGCGCGGCCCGCCAGCGGCGACTCAACGCGGGCCGGGGGGCGGGCGGCGCCGGATTGGATTTTGGTGGCGCGCGACGGGAGCAATCCCGCCGCGCACGGCCCCGGTGTGGTCGGGCGTTATGCTTTCATGATTTACAACGAAGGCGGTTTGCTGGACGCGAACTTGGCGGGGGCGCCGGTGCTCGCTGACAGTGGCTCGCAACGCGCGCGGTGGAGCCGGAAGGGAACGGCGGCGTTCGCGGATTGGTCGCTGTTGAAAACCGCTGACGGTGACGCGGTGCTGACGCGGAGGGATTTGGAGCAGTTGGTCGGCTGGCGCAATTACGCATCGGTGCAGCCCGGCGGTAATTTTCCGCAGTTCACCGTCAGCGGCGACGCGATGGTGGGCCGCTGGCTGGATTACGTCACCGGCGGGCGGTTCACGGTCAGCGGCACGATGGTTGGCGGGCGGAGCGACCAGATGTTTTCAAGCCGCCGGCAGTTGATTCAATTTTTGACGGAAGGCGTTGCTGAGCGTGACAGTGACAAGGCGCGCTTGCAAAACGCGCTGCAATATCTTGGCACGTTCAGCCGCTCGTCCAACCAGCCGTCGTTTTGGCCGCACCCCGGCCGACCAAAAATTCGGAGCGGGCAGCCGGAGATGATGGGCGGAAAGGTCAAGGACGGGGAGGAGGATTATGGCGGCGGCAACAGCGCGCACGGGGAAGAGGAGCGTTACAATCCGCCGTTTCCGACGCTGAGGGTGACGACGGCGCTGGCGGGCAGCGGCGCGCGCCGCGCCGATGGCTCCCCGTTCATCGTCGGCGAGGCGCTGGTGAAGAAACGGTTTGCGCTGGCGCGGTTGATGTGGCTGACATACCAGGGGCCGAGCGCCGGGGTGCCGGAGTCCGACGCATTGTTCAAGTGGTACCGGGACAATGGCGGCATGCCTCTGGATGAGTTGCGCCGCTGGTGGCGGACGGGAACTTCGGAGAATATTTACAATTATTTCGGGCTGACGTGGGTGCCTGACGCGACATCGGGGTACGCGGGATACTGGCGTTACGACCACGGTATTACCGGCCAAGACTGGGTGAACGGAACCGAGGTCACGGTCATTGGCGTGCTGTCGGAAGTGCGGGACAAAAATCGCGAGCCGGATTTTTTTGAGTTGTTGCAAGCGGCGGTCAATGTCGGCTCCGTCGCCAAGGGGCGCGGCGCGGAAGGTGTTGGCGGCTCGATGTATTCGGGGTACCTGCTGAGGGACACCAATGTTGAGTTTCAAATTTGGCAAATGGGCTTGAACATCATCGACGGCGCGAATCCGACGCAGTATCCGACCTGCCTGAAGGTGAATTATGGCGACGAGACGCCGGTGGGCGGCGGGAAGACGTATTTGCGCGCCTTTTACGGGGCGATGGATTTGCCGTATCACTATGGCACGGTGAAAACGGCGTTTATTTCCCGGTCCGCCGAACCGCCCGTGCCGGATGATGGGTCGGTGTCCGTCGGCACGCTGACGGACAGGGGCAGGGTGGCGGGGTTGTTGGTGCCCGTCATTTGGAATCCGTATGACGCCTCAGGGTCCATGTCCGCCATGCGCCCGGCGCAATTGCGGGTGTCAATCGCCGGCAGCGCGTTGTACAGCAGCGGCACACGGATCTATGAAGGTAAAATGAAGCTGAGGTTCCGGGCGTTTGCGTCCAAATACGAAGGGACGAACGCCGAAGGCCAGGAGCAATGGGGCGACCAAAACATCAAGGACGACGTGTGGAAGCCGTACGAGGAGAATTTTCACTGGGAGCGGAACAACACCGGTCTGACTTTTGTGAACAATCCCGCGTTGTATCGCGAGCCGACGGCGCTGTGCGTGTACCAAAAGCCGGCGGGTAGTGAGTTGCAGCCCGCTCCGGGCAACGTGTTTTTCAGCGGGGAGGATGACCGGGGGGTGAGGGAGGAGTTTTCCGGGTTGGGAATGCTGGGGTTTTTGTTTGGGCGCTCTCCGCAACGGGCGGAGGATTTGTCCTCCATGACGTTGGTTGGCAAACCACCCAAGCCGGCGTACCGGATTTATTCGCTCAACCGCGTTGAATATGACCGCCCGTCCGAGGGGCTGGTGCTTCGGCTTGAATACCAGCCGGAGTCCGGCGGGCGGTGGGTGCCGTATCAGGAATATTTTTTCGCCATGGACAGCATGGAAACTCACGTGGGCTTGAAAGCCGATCCATACGGGACGGAGAAGGAGGACAACAGGGCCAAGTTTCCGAGTTTTTTCGATCCGTTGAACCAGTCGTTGTGGAATGGTCGTTCTTATACCTACAGCAATTACGAGGGCAGGCAGGGCCGGGGACCGGTGAGATTCATCGGGCGTTATCCGGTTGACCCGCGCGTGGAGCGGTTCGGGATGCCCAGCCTGTATTATGCGCCGGTGTTTCAGACGGCGGGGGATCCGGTGGTGGCCAGCCAGCGTCCTGGCGCGGATGAGGACAGTTTCACCGCCGCCGGTTATGGCGGTTCCAATGGCAACGGGGAAAAACAGGGCTGGCGCTACACCGGCAACAGTGTCAGCGTCTTTAATCCCAGTCTGGGCCATAATGAGGGCATCGGCGGTTACCATGCGGGCGGACAGTCGCAAAATTTGCAGCACCCCGTCAAAAATCCCGGAGCCGATGCGTCCCAGACTCACTACGCCGACGCTGACGGTGTGGTGCGGCGCGCGATGGGCGGCTGGGTGGGCAGCCCGACGCCCGGCGTCGCTGACGGTCTGCCGATGGCGACGGGGGCGAATGCGCGACCGCATGGCAAGCCGATTATTTTGCACCGCCCGTATCGCACGGTGGCGGAGTTGGGCACGGTGTTTCGCGGGACGCCGTGGAAGAATATTGATTTCAGTTTTCCCGAAAGCGGGGACAGCGCGCTGCTGGACATCTTTTGCATTCGTGACGAGGAGGCGGTGGCCGTCGGGAAAGTGGATTTGAACACACGGCAGACGCCGGTGCTGGCGGCGTTGCTGGCGGGCGCTTACCGTGATGAGTTTAATGCCGGAAATGAAGGCGGCGCGGCGTCCAATCTCACCGTCAGCGAGGCGGAAAATATCGCGGCGCTGTTGGTGACGCGGACGCGCGCGAAGCCGCTGGTGAACATCAGCGACTTGGTCGGCTATTATGACCCGGCGGTCACGCTCAGCGGAACGCGGAACAATTTTGAGTCGTACGACGGTTTTTCGGCGGACTTGGGTGTGTACACGGGCGGCGCGGTGTCAATCAACAACATGGCGACGCGTTTCCGCGAGACCGCCATCCGCGCGTTGTCCGGCGCGGGGCAGGCGGGGACGTGGAATTTGCTGATTGACGTCATCGCGCAGACCGGGCGTTATCCGGCGGGCGCGGGAAGTCCGGACGATTTTATCGTCGAGGGTGAAAGCCGTCAGTGGGTGCATGTGGCGATTGACCGGCTGACGGGCAAGATTATTGACCAACAGATTGAGCAGGCGGAATGATGAAAAAATTACTGATGATTGGCGGTTGGTGCTGCGCCGCGCTGACGATGACCGGCGCCGCCGAGCCGCCGCCCGACGGCCCGTGGTTAAAGCCGCTGCCGGACAACACCGTCTGGCAGGTGGCGTTTACCCACACCGCCAAGGCTGTTTCGGGAGCGACACCGCGGCTGTTGCGGCTGACGTTGACCAAGACGGCGCCGATATGGTGTGTCGAGTTGACAGACACGGATGGGGGCGTGAGCGAAACATGGGCGGACGGCGCGAATGTTTACCGGCTGGAAGAAAACGGGGCGAAACTCGCTGACCGTGAGAATTTTGGGAATTCAGAGCCATGGTTGAATTGCGGCGCGGCGGGTTTTCCCGGATTTGAGTGGGTGGGGGCAAAGACGTTCCGCGGGCGAGAGCGGTACGAGGGGCTGACGTGCCTGGTGTTCAGGCAGGATGGCGAGAACGGGGCGCTGGCGATGATTGAGGAGACGACGCGGACGCCGGTGCGGTGGGTGAAAAACGGGGAGTTCAGGACGTTTACACAACTGGCGCCGCCGCCCGCGCCGCTGACGCTGCCGAAAGGCGTCGTTGAACTGTCCGCCGAGGTGAAGAAGAACCACGAGAACAGTTTCCGCCGCGCCCCGCGCCGGAGCTGGCAGTGAGCTTAAGGGGCCTCCCATGAGGGCGGGGCGGTGACACCCCAGGACTTGTTCGGGCGGTCGCCCATGGTCAGTTCCAATTCGCCACCGTCAGCGAGGTCGCGGTGATGGAACCAGGGTTGGGTTAATTCCTTGCCGTTGAGTCTGGCGGCTTGGATGTAGATGTTTTCCCTGGCGTAATTTTTTGCGCTGACGGTGAAGTGTTTGCCGTTGGAGAGGCTGATGGTGACGCGTTCAAAAGAGGGGCTGCCGATGACGTAAACGGGCAGGCCGGGGGTGACGGGGTAGAAGCCCATCATGCTGAAGACGACAAAGGCGGACATGCCTCCGCCGTCCTCGTCACCGGGGATGCCCATGAGGTCGTTGCGGAACCATTGGGTGAGGAGCGAGCGGACGCGGCGCTGGGTTTTCCACGGCTGGCCGGCGTAGGTGTACAAATAAGGGATGTGAAAGCCCGGTTCGTTGCCCATGGAGAAGTGTCCGACATTGCCGGTATGGTCGGGGAGCTGGGTGTGGAGTTTGTGTTTGCCGCCGGCGGCGGCGGTGTCGAAGGTGGCGTCGAGCGCGGCGCAAAAATTTTCCGTCCCGCCCATGAGTTGCATCAAATCGGCGATGTTGTGCCGCGCGTCCCAGCGGTAAATCCAGCCGTGATTTTCGTCGTAGTAATCCCGCGCGCCGTTTCCGCCGGACCAAACGTAATCAAACGGCTTGATAAACTCACCGTCAGCGTCCTTGGGATGGAAGAAGCCGGTGGCGGGGTTGAATACGTGGCGGTAGTTGAGGGCGCGCCGGGCGAAAAATTGCTCATCGTCAGCCTGGCCCAATTCCCGCGCCATTTGCGAGAGGCACCAGTCGTCGTAAGCGGCGGCGAGGGTGACGGTGACGGCTTGGCGGCGCTCGCCGGTGACCGCGGCGCAAGTTTCCGCCTCGTCCGGGCGCAGGGCAGGGAAGTAGCCATGGTCAGCGTAGAACTTGTCCAGCTTCGTGGCGGGCGCTTTTTTCCATGGGATGAGCGTGGTTTCGGTGACGGTTCGGCGCGATCCCTCGTATGCTTTGGCGAAGTCGAAGTTGCGCAAGCCCTTGCGCCAGGCGTCGAGGAACAGCGCGATGTAGTGGTTGCCATTCATGGCGTGGTCGTCGCCGAACGGGCCGGGGAAGGTGGGCATCCGTCCGGATTGTTCATACATGCGGATGTAGGACGCGAGCTTGTGTTGTTCCGCATCGGGATTGAGCAAAATGCCGAGCGGGTGAGCGGCGAGGTAGGTGTCCCAGACCCAGTCGTCGGTGTAGAAGGGCGCGCCGTTGTCATCGTGAACCTGGTTGTCGAACGGGCTGAAATAACGCCCGTCCTCGCTGACGTTGACCATGCGTTCGTAGGTGCGGTAGAGTGCGGTGTAGAAAATGGTTTTGTTATTTTCGTCGCTGCCGGTGACTTGTATTTTGCCGAGCGCGGCGTTCCATTCGCGGTGTCCGTCAGCGGTGATGGTGTTGAGGTCGTAATGGTCAATTTCGCGCCGCAAGTTTTTTTCCGCCTGTGGCGCGCTGATGTAGGAAATGCCGTAGCGCGCTGACACTCGCGCCGCTGACGACGGGAAAGTCAGCGTTGTTGCGTGGCGTGATTTTTGAACTTGGGCGGGCTTGGGGTCGAACTCGACATAAAAGAATAATTTGACGCCCTTGCCGATGTCCTCGCTGCCGCTGACGGCGCCGCCGTTCGCATTGAATGCGCCGGCTCTGGCGGACAGCGCCAGTCTATGCTCACCGTCAGCGTCGAAGTCGAATTGATACAAACCTGCTTGTCGCGATGGAGCAAAGGCGACAGTGACCTCCGGCTCGTCGAGGCGGACGAAGTAGTTGTAAGGAGTGAGTTGTTCCTGGTCGTAATGATAAGCGGGTTTGGCTGGCATTTCACGACTGGTGAGCGGCAGCAAAAACACACTGCCACCGCGCCGGTGTTTGGTGACCGTTAGCGGGAAACCGTGCAACAGCGTATCGGTGAAATCGCGCCGCGCGGGATAAAAACGCACCATGCTGTTGGGACGTTGCACCGTCGGGTAGGTGGGCACGAGCAAATGGCTGATGTTGCCAATGTAAGGATTGACATAATCAACCGGCTTCCTGGCGAGCGCGACGCTGACAGTGAGCAACAAAACCGGAAAAACTTTCAATTGCATCGCCAAAACAAATAACACGAACACCGGCAGATGACCAAATAAAAAATTAAGAAAAATTAAGGGACAGGTTAAAAAAATATTGACAGGCCAGGGGTTGGGTGGATACGCTGGCGGTGATATGAGAATTCCACGCATCAAAATTCCGTCCGCTGAGAGCGCGGCGGTGTATCATTGCATTTCGCGCACGGTCAACGGGGAGCGGCTGTTCGGCGACGCTGAGGCTGAGATGTTTCGCAAGCAAATGTGGCAGGTCGCCGAATTTTGCGGGGTGGAAATTTTAACTTACGCGGTCATGTCCAACCATTTCCACATTCTGGTCCGCGTGCCAAAAGCCGTCACCGTCAGCGACGCGGAGTTGTTGCGCCGCCATCGCGTGCTGCATCCCAAGCCGACCAAATACCAAGCCGCCAAATTTGAATTTTTGAAGCAACAACTCGCCGCTGACGGTGACGCCGCCGCCGCCAAACGCTGGCGCAAACAGCAATTCGCGCTGATGGGCGATGTTTCGCAATTCATGAAATTGCTTAAACAACGGTTCTCCATTTGGTTCAACAAAACGCACGAACGCTTCGGCGCGTTGTGGTCGGAGCGGTTCAAGAGCGTGCTGGTCGAAAACAGCGCGGCGCTGACGGTGATGGCGGCGTACATTGACCTGAACCCCGTCCGCGCCGGCCTGTCCACCGACCCGAAGGATTACCGCTACTGCGGTTACGCCGAGGCGGTCGCCGGCAACAAGCGGCTCCGCGCGGCGCTGACGATGATGTTTGGGCAAAAAGAATGGAAAGCCGCCCACGACTACTACCGGCGGCTGCTGTTCGACAGCGGCGGCAAAAAGAAAAACAACCTTGCGTCACTGTCAGCGGCGCGGGTGAAAAAAGTTCTCGCAGCGCAAGGCTCATTGTCAGCGGCGGAATTGCTGCGCTGCCGTGTCAATTATTTCACCAACGGCGCGGTGCTGGGCGGCAAAGCCTTTGTCACCGAACAACTCCAGCGCTACCGCCAGTTCATTGGCAGCCGCAAGAAAACGCCGCCGCGCATGTTGCCCAACCTGACCGTCAGCGGCGAACTCGCCGTGTTGCGCGGCGGTTTTTAAGGGATTGACTTTGCGGGCGCGGTCTTTTTTAATCTTGGCATGGATATGATGCGAAAAATCAAAGGAATCTTGGCAATGCTGGCAATGACGAACGGCGCGCTCGCGGCGGTGAACTTCAGCGGCGAGTTCGCGCCCAGCGACAGCTTCGTTGCGGATCCGGAGCGCGCCGCGCGGGCGGAGATTTGTTTGAACGGCGCGTGGCAATTTCAGCCGGTCGCCCTGCCTCAAGGCTACAAGGAAAATGACAACCAGCCGCCGGAGTTGACGCCACCGTCAGCGGACGGCTGGGCGGCAACGCCGCTGAAGGTACCCTCGCCGTGGAATGTCAACAGCTTCGCCAATGAAAAAAATCTCGGAGGCGATTTTCGCGCGTACCCGAGCTACCCGCGGGAATGGGACAATGTCAAAATGGGCTGGCTGCGGCGCACTGTCAGCGTGCCGGCGGACTGGCAGGGACGCCGTGTCATCCTGCGTTTCGAGGCGGTGGCGGGCGACGCGCAAATTTTGGTGAACGGCAGCGTGGTCGGGCGCGAGTTCGACATTTTCTACCCGTTTGAAATTGACGTGACCGACAGCGTGAAGTTCGGCGCTGACAATGAAATCCTCGTCGGCATTCGCAAGGCGTCGTTGTTCGACGTGCGCGGCGGCAAGTTCGGGCGGCGCAACTACCAGGCCGGCTCGTTCTGGGGCCAGCACGCGGCGGGAATTTGGCAGGACGTGACACTCTACGCGGTCTCGCCCGTGCGCGTGAGCGATGTGTTTGTGCAGCCGATTGTGTGCTGCGACATTTTGAAAGTCGCGGTGACGCTGCGGAACGACACGCCATCGGCGGCGACGCTGACGCTCAGCGGCGGGGTGTTCGCGTGGTCATCGTCAGCGGCAAAGAAAGAGGCGTTCGCGCCCAAATGGAAACTCGCCAAACAACCCTCGCTGACGTTCACCGACAGCGACGCCGTGACTATTCCGGCCAACGGCGAAACCGTGGTGATGCTGGAACAAAAAGTCGAAGGCAAACTAAAACTCTGGTCACCGTCAGCGCCCAATTTGTACGCCCTCATCCTGAACGTCAGCGGCGGCGATGACACAAAAATCGTTGACACCAAATACACCCGCTTCGGCTGGCGGCAAATCAAATTCGACAAAGGTCAACTGTTGCTCAACGGCGAACCCATCGTCCTGAAAGGCGACTCATGGCATTTCCTCGGCATCCCGCAAATGACGCGCCGCTACCCGTGGGCGTGGTACACCGCTCTGAAAGCCGCCAACGGCAACGCTGTCCGTCTCCACGCGCAGCCCTATCCGAGTTTTTACCTCGATGTCGCCGACGAAATGGGCGTCCTCATTCTCGACGAAACCGCGCTGTGGGCGAGCGATGGCGGGCCTAAGCTCGACGACCCGCGCTACTGGGCGGACACGACGCGTGACGTGGAGCGTCTCGTCTTGCGCGACCGCAACCACCCGTCCGTCTTCGGCTGGAGCGTGTGCAATGAAATCCAGCCCATTGTGAAATATGTCTTTCACGGCCCCGACACCATGCTCGCCGACCTGACCAAACATTACGAGCAATGGAACGCCGCGTGCCGCCGCCTCGACCCGACGCGCGAGTGGGTGTCCGCTGACGGTGACGAGGACGGCGAGGGCAAGCTGCCGACCTACGTCATCCATTACGGCGACGAGGGCACGATGGAGCGCGCCCGCGCGTCCGGCAAGCCGTGGGGCGTCGGCGAGACCAGCGGCGCGTATTACATGACGCCGGAGCAGTCGGCGAAATTCAACGGCGAGCGCTCCTACGAATCTTTCCTCGGTCGCATGGAGGGCATCGCGCTCGAGTCCTACGCGACGCTGCTTGACCAGCGCAAACACGGCGCGTCCTTCCGCAGTGTGTTCAACCTCGCGTGGTACGGTTTGCAGCCGCTGCCGCTCGGCTTGAAGGACACGGCCAAGCCGCCGACCGACGCTGACGGTGTGCATTTCTCCCAATTCATCGAGGGCAAACACGGCGTCCAGCCGGAACGTCTCGGCCCGTATTGCACGACGCTGAACCCGGGCTATGACCCGTCGCTGCCGCTCTACAAAACGTGGCCGCTGTTCGACGCCATCAAGGCGGCGTTCGCGGAGCCGCCGCTGCCGTTCAGCATCAAGGAAAAAACGGCAAAGGCGAAGGAGTTTGCCAAATTGCCCACCGTCAGCGGCGTGGTGTATGTCGGCGGCGCTGATGTTGAGAAACAACTGGCGGCGCTGGGCGTGATCTTTGACCAAAAATGGGAGGACGCGCAAGTGCTGCTCGTGGACGGCGCGAACCCGGGCGACGCGAAACTAGTGTTTGAAAAAATCTGGAAACGCGGCGGCATCGTGGTGGTGTGGGGTGTTGACAAAAACAATCTTGAAAATTTGAACAAATTGCTCCCCGCCCCGCTGACGCTCACCGACCGCCAAAGCTCATCGCTGCTGGTCAAGACGCCAGGCGCCGTCACCGCCGGTTTGAAGCCGTCAGACATGTATTTCTCCGAACTTGACCCGCCCGTCATCCTCAGCGGCGGCTTGGACGGTCCGCTGGTGAAGCGCGGCAAGGTTTTGCTCGAAGCCGCCAACACCGACTGGCTGCGCTGGAACAAGCGCGCCGAGTACGCCAAAACCGGCATGGTCGTCCGCTCCGAGCGCGAGGCGAAACCGTCCGGCGCGGCGTTGGTCAGCGTCAGCGTCGGCAAAGGCACGCTGATTGTCAGCGCCCTGCCCGTCGCGCCCAAATCGTTCAAGGCGCAAAAACTTGAGCGGCGGATTTTGGAAAATCTCGGCCTTCCGTTGGCGGCGCCCGAGGACGTCGGCGAGCCGTTTTTGAAAAACGGCAAACTCGCCCGCGCGCTGGCGTTGGGACGCTTTACGGCGGAGCAGGGGAAGGAATTTGTCAACCCCGCCGACGGTCAGTCCTTCCGCGACCACGCCGACGCGAACGGGCGCAAATGGGGCGTCGCCGACGCCGCTGACGGTCAGCTTGACCTGCTCAAAAAACCGCTCGAAGGCGCGAACGACGACACCGTCAGCTACCTGAGTTTCTGGCTCCTCAGCCCGCGTCCGCTGGACGATTTGCTGATTGAGCCGAACGTGCCCAAGCTTGATTTGAAGCTGACCGCCGGCGACGCGATCGAGTTGTTCCTCAACGGCAAAAGCATTTTCAAAAAGCCCGCCGCTGACGCTGAGGCGACCGCCGCCGGAATGCCGATTAAACAAGGCTGGAACCATTTCCTCATCCGCGTCACCCACGCCATGGGCGCGTCAAAATTGTCGGCGGAACTGGTGTGCAGCAAGCCGGAGTTTTTGGCCGAGCTGCGCTCCGCCGTGGAAAAACCGTGATGAACCGGCTGACCGTCAGCGTGTGGCTTGCCTTAACGGCGACGGTTTTCGCCGCTGTTGATGAAAGCCCGTGGCCCAACAACAACCGCGACAAAAACGACCGCATCATCCTCAGCGAGGCCGACCTCAGACGGCGCGCTGACGATGAGGAAGCCATCCGGGTGGACGAGGTTTACGCGCAATTCCGCCAGTTGCCCGGCACCCTCGCTGACCGTCGCAAATTCATCGACTTGCCGGAAAACTTCCAGCCCACGCGCTTTTTTCTCGAACACCACTGGCGCGAGTTCGACACCGGGAACAACGTCTACGAACCCGTTATTCGCAAGGCGCTGACCATGCTCTGCGCGTCCGGGCAGGCGCGCGGCCTCGCCATGGTCATGCCGTGCCTGTTGAGCGCGCCGAATTTTTATGACAAGCGTGTGTACCAATCACTGGCGCTCTATCAGCGTGTGGACGTGCAACCGCAACTGGACGCCTACCTCCGCAAGTGGGAAAACTATTATCCGCTGACGTTCAAGGATGACGAGCAGCAAGCGCAGGCGCTGAAGGTGTTCTCGTTTTTCTACGCTGACATTAAGGAAAACACGCCGCTCACGCCGCTGATACTGGACTCCTACCGGCGTCTGAAAAGTAAATACGAAAAGAACGTCTCCGGCCAAAAATTTCTCGCCGCCCTGCGTCGCAATTTTCAATTCCTCGACAAGGACGCCTTCGAGAAGGATCTGCAAGCGGAGTAAGGCTTGACCTGGGGCTAATCAACATTCAGATTTCAATCCCATCGGGGCTGCTGCGCCGCCGGCGTTCTTGAATGTCGATTCGCCCTGAGCCGCAACAGCATGCCCCGCATCGGTGAAGTTTAAAATATATTTCAGTTGCATTATTTAGGTTTTGTGGATAAAACAAGTGCTAGTTTATTAAGTTACTTAATAAAAGAGGGGTTATGAAAAAATTAATCTGTGAAGTAAAGTGCTTGGTTGGAGTGTTAATTGTTGGAATGTTCGCGCCATCCGCGCTCGCGCAAAAATACTGGCAGGGCACCGGCACCGGCGACTGGGCGGCCACCGCCAACTGGTCCCCCTCCGGCGCGCCCACCAATCAGGCCGTTCACATCACCAACGGCGGCACCGCCGTCATCGGCAGCGGCGGCAGCGGCAGCTCCGCCGCGCTGTGGCTGGGCGGCTCGGCGGGCGGCACCGGCGGCCTCGTCGTCCTCGGCTCGCTGAGTTCCACCAGCGGCATCTACGTCGGCGGCAGCGGCGCGGGCGCGCTGTTCATCACCAACTCCGGCAGCGTCGGGTTGCCCAGTTCCGGCCTCAACATCGGCCAATACGCCGGCGGCAGCGGCACCGTCAGCGTGGACGGCACCGCCCGCCTCTACGTCAACGGCTACAACGAGTCCGAAGGCGGCCTCGTCATCGGCAAGGCCGGCAGGGGCGACATGACCGTCGCCGGCAGCGGCAGTGTCTGGGTTTACTGGAAGCTCAATCTCGGCAAGGACACCAGCGGCTCCGGCACGCTGACGCTGGCCGACAACGGCATGCTCCACTTCCATGATCCCGGCTATATCGGCGACCAGGGCACCGGTGTCATCATTGTCAAGGACCGCGCCAGGCTTGAGAGCAACGATACCGGCAGCCTCTACGTCGGACGCAGCGGCACGGGCGCGCTGTTCATTACCGACTCCGGCAGCGTCGGGCTGCTCGATGCCGGCCTCAACATCGGCCAAAACGCCGGCAGCAGCGGCACCGTCCGCGTGGACGGCACCGCCCGCCTCTACGTCAACGGTTACAACGAGTTAGGCGGCGGTCTCGTCATCGGCAAGGCCGGCAGGGGCGACATGACCGTCGCCGGCAGCGGCAGCGTCTGGGTTTACTATTCGCTCAATGTCGGCAAGGACGCCGGCGGCTCCGGCACGCTGACGCTGGCCGACAACGGCGTGTTCTGCTACGAGGACTACGTCTATATCGGCGACAACGGCGCCGGCGTCGTCATCGTAAAGGACAACGCCATACTCTCGGGCAGCATTCCCGGCGACCTCTACGTCGGACGCAACTCCGGCAACAGCGGCACCGGCGCCCTTTACATCAGCGACCAGGGCCGTGTCATCACCGCCGGCGCATTCATCGCCAACAACAGCCGCTCCCTGCTCGACATCACCCTCACGCCGGGCCGCTCCGCCGCCTACATCACCGCCGCTTCCGTCGGCACGCTCTCCGGCACGCTGCGCGTCAACGGCCTCGACGCCGCCGTCTTCCCGCGCGCCTCCCTGCTCACCGGCACCAGCCACCTCCTCATCGACAGCGCCGCCAGCTTCGCCGGCAACTTCTCCAGCACCCTCTTCCCGTCCGCGGCGGACTACCTCGTCGGCGTCGTCAGCAAGACCTCCGGCAACAGACAACTCCGCGCCGGCGCGAGCCTCGCCTGGTTCAGCGCCACCAACCGCAGCCACGGCAACTTCACCCTCGGCGCGGGCGAGACGTTCGAGGTGGACACCGCCCTTTCCGCCACCACCGCGCACGGCCTCAACGCCGCCGGCCACGCCTGGGACGGCGCGACGCTCACCGTCACCGCCTCGAACAGCGGCACGCTCATCCTCAGCGGCAGCAACACCCTCGCCGGCCTGCGCGTCCTCGGCGGCTGGCTCGTGCACCGGGGCTGGACCAGCGACGACCTGCTGGTGGACGGCGGCGCGACCTTCCTCAACACCGGCGGCACCGCCTACCTCACCGCCACCAACGCCGTCATCGGCGGCACCGGCGCGGGTTACTTCGTGGTTGATAGCGGCACCGTCAACGTCGAGCAACGCCTCACCTTTGGCCGCGACGCCGGCGCGCTCGGCACCGGCACCCTCCTTGGCGGCTTGGTGAGCGTGGGAGAAAGACTCCACGTCGGCGGCAGCGGCGCGGGCGCGCTTACCGTCGCCGGCGGCACCCTGGCCGGCGCCGACGCGATCCTGCTCGGCGCCGAGGCCGGCGGCAGCGGCACGGCGCTCATGAGCGCCGGCCTGCTGGCGACCACCGGCAGCCATTTCATCGTGGGCAACCTCGGCGCCGGCGCGCTGACCCTCACCGGCGGCACCATCAGCGCCGGCGCGCAAAGCCATATCGGCTCCGCCGCCGGCAGCAGCGGCACGGTGCTCATGAGCGGCGGCCTGTGGACTTCCACCGACAACTTCGGCGTGGGCAACTTCGGCGCCGGCGCGCTCACGCTCGCCGGCGGCACCCTTCACACCGGCGCGTATAGCCAGATCGGCTCCAACATCACCGGCAGCGGCACGGTGCTCATGAGCGACGGCCTGTGGACTTCCGCCACCACCCTGGTCGTGGGCAGCAGCGGCACCGGCGCGCTCACGCTTACCGGCGGCACCATCAGCGCCGGCAGCTTCGTCATCGGCGCCGGCAGCACTGGCACCGGTGCGCTGACCGTCGATGGCGGCCTGATCGACGTCGCCACCGGCTTCTACACGGGCAACAATGGCCGCGCCACGCTCACGCTCACCGGCGGCACCCTCCGCGCCAGCACGGTCTCCATCGGGCATGGCGCCACCGGCAGCGGCACGGTGTCCATGCGCGGCGGACTGTTGACCACCACCGGCAAGTATTACAACGGCGGCACCAGCACCGGCACCGGCGCGCTCGCC